>JAURXE010000223.1 GCA_030654635.1 Pseudomonas sp. | reverse complement strand
CCCTGCGCGATGCCGGTGTGAACCCTGAGCAAGTCGACTACATCAATGCCCATGGCACTTCGACTTCGGCCGGCGACAAGGCGGAAGTGGCGGCGATCAAGTCGGTATTTGGCGACCACGCTTACAAGTTATCTGTCAGTTCGACCAAGTCGATGACCGGCCACTTGTTGGGCGCTGCCGGTGCAGTTGAGGCGATTTTCAGTGTGTTGGCGTTGCGCGATCAGGTGGCGCCGCCGACCATAAATTTGGATGAGCCGGATGACGGCTGCGATCTGGATTTTGTCGCCCACCAAGCCAAGGAGCGGCCAATTGATGTGGTGCTGTCGAACTCCTTTGGCTTTGGCGGTACCAATGGCTCGCTGGTGTTTCGCCGGTTTACTGAGTGATGTTGAGCTGGGTCGACGGCCAGCCAGCGGAACTGCTGTCGGTTAAGGATCGCGGCCTAGCCTATGGCGATGGTTTGTTTGCCACCCTGGGCGTGCGCAATGGCCAGCCGCAGTTGCTGGAGCGTCAGTTGGCGCGCTTGCAGTTGGGTTGTCAGCGCTTGGCGTTGCCTTGCGATCAGGCGCTGGTGCGTAGCGAGTTGCTGGCTTTCGCCGAGCAAATGAGCACCGGTGTGCTTAAGCTGATTGTCACCCGTGGCGATGGTCAGCGCGGTTATGCCGCGCCGCAGCCGACTCAGTCCCGGCGGATCTTGCAGGCGGCGCCGCTGCCGAGTTATCCGGCGGTTCACGCCGAGCAGGGCGTGCAGCTCTTCCCCTGCGTCACCCGGCTCGCCGAACAGCCGTTGTTGGCCGGCTTAAAGCACCTGAATCGACTCGAGCAAGTTTTGGCGCGCGCCGAATGGCAGTCCAGCGACTATGCCGAAGGTTTGCTGTGCGATACCAGCGGGCGGGTGATCGAGGGGGTCTACAGCAACCTCTTTCTGGTTCAGCGGCAGCAGTTGCTGACCCCGGCCTTGAACCGCTGCGGCGTGGCCGGGGTGATGCGCGCCGAGTTGCTGGCCCAGGCCGCGGCGTTGGGCGTCACCGTGGTTGAGCGGGATATCAGTTACGCCGAGTTGCTGGCCGCCGATGAAGTCTTTGTCTGCAATAGTCTTTACGGTGTCTGGCCGGTTCGCTCATTAGCTGCACATGACTGGCCGGTCGGCCCGCTCACCCGTAAACTGCAGGCCATTGCTGACGATCTACTGGGCTGCTGATTCGTGAAACGAAAAATATTGCTGCTGCTCGAAACCGGTCTGTTGCTGGCCGGCTTGCTATTGGCCTTGGCCGGCTGGCTACAACACAGTGCGCTGGAGCAGCCCTTGCGGGTCACGGCTGAGCAGTTGCTGGAGGTGCCTGTTGGCGCCACCCCAAGCGGGGTGCTCAATCGCTTGGAGCGTGAAGCTGTATTGTCCGATGCGTTTTGGCTGCGCCTGTATTGGCGTTTTAACCTGTCGGGCCAGGCGCTACAGAGCGGCGAGTACCAGCTGAAGCCGGGCATGCGGGTTACGGATTTGCTCGAGCTTTGGCGGCGCGGCGAGGTGGTGCAGTACAAGCTGGCACTGATCGAAGGCTGGAGTTTTAAGCAGGTTCGCGTCGCTTTGGCGGCTCAGGTCAAACTGACGCAAAGCCTTACCGAACTCAGCGACGAGCAGCTGATGGCTCGTCTTGGTCGCGCCGGTGAGAACCCCGAGGGGCGCTTCTTTCCCGATACCTACCGTTTTGTCCGTGGCACGCGCGACATCGACCTGCTCAAGCAGGCCTTGACGCGTATGGATGAGGTCTTGGCGCAGCAGTGGTCGCAGCGCGCCGCCGACTTGCCTTACCGCGAGCCTTACCAAGCGCTGATCATGGCCTCGCTGGTGGAGAAAGAAACCGGGGTGCCGGAAGAGCGTGAAGAGATCGCCGGGGTGTTTTTGCGCCGGCTGAAAATCGGCATGTTGCTGCAGACCGATCCGACCGTTATCTATGGTTTGGGCGAGCGTTATAAGGGCAATCTGACCCGGGCTAATTTGCGCGAACCTAGCGCCTATAACACCTATTTAAATCCGGGCTTGCCGCCGACGCCGATAGCCTTGGTCGGGCGCGCGGCCATCTATGCGGCGCTGCATCCGGCGCCTGGTAAAAGCTTGTATTTCGTTGCGCGTGGCGATGGTAGCCATGTGTTCTCCGCCGATCTGGATGCGCATAATCGCGCGGTGCAGGAGTTTCAACTCAAGCGCCGTGCCGATTACCGCTCTAGTCCGGCTAAAACCGACAGCCAAAAGGACAGCCAGTGAGCGGCCTGTTTATTACCTTGGAAGGCCCGGAAGGGGCTGGCAAGAGCACCAATCGAGACTATTTGGCCGCGCGTTTGGGCGAACAGGGAGTTGAGGTGTTGCTGACCCGCGAGCCCGGCGGCACGCCGCTGGCTGAGCGGATACGCGAATTATTGCTGGCGCCCAGCGCAGAACCCATGGCGGCTGATACCGAGTTACTTTTGGTGTTTGCTGCACGAGCTCAGCATTTGGCCGAGGTGATTCGTCCGGCCCTGGCCCGCGGCAGCGTGGTGCTGTGTGATCGCTTCACCGATGCCACTTACGCATATCAAGGCGGTGGCCGTGGCCTGTCGGTTGAGCGTATCGCTCAGCTGGAGACTTTTGTGCAGGGTGAGTTACGCCCCGACCTGACCCTGTTGTTTGATTTGCCGATTGAAGTGGGCTTGGCCCGTGCCGCGGCGCGTGGTCGGCTGGATCGTTTTGAGCAAGAAGGCCGCGGTTTTTTTGAGGCCGTGCGCCAGACTTATCTGCAGCGCGCCGCGCAGGCACCGTCACGCTATCGAATCCTCGATGCCGGACAAAGTTTAGTGCAGGTACAATCGGCGCTAGACGCCTTGCTGCCGGAGTTGTTGGTGCGTTGCCGTGGCTGAGATCTATCCCTGGCAGGCAGCCCTGTGGCAGCAGTTGGCCGGGCGCAAGCAGCACGCCCATGCTTATTTGCTGCATGGCCCGGCCGGCATCGGCAAACGTGCCTTGGCCGAGCGTTTGCGCGCACTGTTGCTTTGCCAGCACCCCGTTGAGTTGGCGGCCTGTGGTCAGTGTAAGGGCTGTCATCTGTTGGCAGCGGGCAGTCACCCGGACAATTTTGTGCTCGAGCCGGAAGAGGTCGACAAAGCCATTCGGGTTGATCAGGTCCGTGAACTGGTCAGTTTTGTGGTGCAAACCGCCCAGCTCGGCGGTCGCAAAGTGGTGTTGGTGGAGCCGGCCGAGGCCATGAACCTGAATGCGGCCAACGCGCTGCTGAAGAGTCTGGAAGAGCCGGCCGGCAACACGGTTTTGCTGCTGGTCAGCCATCAGCCGAGCCGCTTGTTGCCGACGGTAAAAAGTCGTTGCGTGCAGCAGGCTTGTCCGCTGCCGAATGCTGCCGCCAGTTTGCTCTGGTTGCAAACGGCCTTGCCGGACAGCGGTGCCGAGCAGTTGCAAGAGCTGCTGATACTGGCTGGCGGTTCGCCTTTGGAGGCGCTACGTCTGCATGGGCAGGGCGTATTGGCGCAGCGCGAGTTGGTGGTCGAGGGGGTAAAGAAACTGCTCAAACAGCAGATTGGCGCCAGTCAGTTGGCCGAAAGCTGGAATGCCGTGCCTTTGATTCTGTTGTTTGATTGGTTTTGCGATTGGTCGCAATTACTCCTGCGTTATCAGTTGACCCAGGATGACAGCGGCTTGGGTTTGGCCGATATGCGCAAAGTCTTGCCGTACCTAGCGGCCAAGGCTTCGCAAGGCAAAGTGCTGGCGCTGCAGGACTGGTTGCTCGCGCAGCGGCAAAAAGTCTTGGGTAAGGCCAATCTTAATCGGGTATTACTTCTCGAAGCCTTGCTCGTGCAGTGGGCAAGCCTGCCTGAACCCGGCTAGAATCGGCCATCGAATCAATCAGCTAGGAATGCCGCATGAGCATGCCACCAAATTTGGGCCCGCGTAACGGGATCTTGTCTTTGACTATCAAGGACAAATCCGTGCTCTACGCCGCCTATATGGGTTTTGTTAAAAATGGTGGGTTGTTTATCCCGACCAATAAAAACTACAAGCTGGGCGATGAGGTTTTTATGTTGCTCAGCTTGATGGATGAACCAGAGAAAATTCCGGTTGCCGGCAAGGTGGTGTGGATTACCCCCAAAGGCGCCCAGGGCAACCGCGCGGCCGGTGTTGGTGTGCAGTTTAATGACGGCGACAACGCCGCGCGCAATAAGATCGAGACCTATCTGGCCGGTGCGCTGAAGTCTGATCGCCCAACCCATACCATGTGATTGCCCTGTCTTCTATGTTGGTAGATTCCCACTGTCACCTTGATCGTCTTGACCTGGCTGCCCACGGTGGCTCACTCGATGCGGCTCTGGATGCTGCGCGCGGGCGCGGCGTCGGGCACTTTCTGTGTATTGGTGTGAGTGCTGAAAACGCCCCAGCAGTTAAAGCCTTGGCCGAACGTTACGCCGATGTGCATTGTTCGGTGGGCGTGCATCCGCTTGATCTAGAACCTGGAGTCGCGCCGGCACTGGGTTGGTTGTTGGGCGAATTGAACCATCCGCGGGTGGTGGCGATTGGCGAAACCGGGCTGGACTATCACTACCAGCCGGAAGCCGCACCACTGCAACGCGAGGCTTTTCGTTTGCATCTTGAAGCCGCTCAGATCACCGGCAAACCGGTGATAGTGCACACCCGCGAGGCGCGCAACGACACCTTGCAGCTACTGCGCGAGGCAGCTTTGCCGCAAGCCGGAGTGCTGCACTGCTTTACCGAAGACTGGCCAATGGCCAAGGCGGCGCTGGATCTGGGCTTTTATATTTCGTTGTCGGGAATCGTGACGTTTCGCAATGCCCAAGCCCTGCGTGAGGTGGCCTTGCAAGTGCCGGCTGACCGCTTGTTGGTCGAGACCGATGCGCCGTACCTGGCGCCGATCCCTTATCGGGGCAAGCCGAATTTGCCGCAGTATGTGCGTGAGGTGGCTGAGTTTCTGGCGGACTTGCGTGGGGTCAGCTTTGACAGCTTTGCCGAGCAGACCACCGATAACTTCCAGCGTTTATTTAACTTGGCGCAGCTAAACCGTAGCTAAAAAAAACCCGGATTCTGGGGGAGGAATCCGGGTTAAGACCATTTGGAGCAACCGAGGCGCGCGGTCTATCGCGCCTCACCTGGTGGGGCATTTG
>JAURXE010000217.1 GCA_030654635.1 Pseudomonas sp. | reverse complement strand
CGCCTGCAAACCAAGCCCGGCTGCAACCTCTGGGCTAAAAGCCAACTCACCTGTGCGCCACACCGCACCGACCCCAATGGCGTGGGCGGCCAGCAACACACCGTGGGCGGCGCAACCGGCGGCCAGCAATTGCTCCTGCATGGGCACCTTGGCATGCGCTTGCAAGCGGGCAATCACCAACACCAGCAGCGGCGCGCGCGATGGCATGGCGCGCGCTTTGGCCAGCGCTTCGGCACTGGCCGTCGGCTGACTGGTCAGCAACGCGGTCACCAGCAACTCACCCAACTGCTCGCGAGCGGCGCCCTCCACGGTAATAAAGCGCCAAGGCCTTAACTGGCCATGATCGGGGGCGCGCAAGGCCGCACGAAACAGCAATTCACGCTGCGCGGCATCCGGTGCGGGCTCAGACAAACGTGGCACAGAAACCCGGTTAAGCAGAGCGTCGAGCGCCTCCATCGGGCACCTCCATTGTAAAAAAGCTGATTCTAGCCGATCAGCCCTGCCCCTCCGCGGTTAAATCCTCACGCAACCACTGCAACTATCGGCATGCACGGGCTGCGCAACGATTTACAGCGCGGATGGCGCGAGTAGAATGGCCGCCCGCCCTTATCCGAGCTCGAGCCGACTTCATGGCATTGTCGACCCTGCGCATCATTGGTTTCATCCTCGGCATCTTTCTGATCACCTTGGCCATCAGCATGCTGATCCCGATGCTGACCCTATTGATTTTCGAGCGCCGCGACGACCTCAGCGCCTTTGGCTGGTCGAGCCTGATCACCGCAGTGACCGGCCTGGCCTTGATCATTCCCGGGCGGCCCGCCCATGTACATCTGCGCCCGCGCGATATGTATTTTCTGACCACAGCCAGCTGGGTAGTGGTGTGTTTTTTTGCCGCGTTGCCGATGGTGATTATTCAGCACATCAGCTACACCGACTCGTTCTTCGAAACCATGTCTGGGATCACCACCACCGGTTCCACGGTGTTGACCGGTCTCGACCATGCCTCACCGGGCCTGCTGATTTGGCGCTCGATGCTGCACTGGCTGGGCGGCTTTGGTTTTATCGGCATGGCCGTAGCGATCCTGCCGCTGCTGCGCGTCGGCGGCATGCGCCTGTTCCAAAGCGAATCCTCGGACTGGGGCGAGAAAGTCATGCCGCGCTCACATATGGCCGCCAAGTACATCCTCGGCATTTACAGCCTGCTGACCCTACTCGGCTTTCTGGCTTTCTGGGCCGCCGGCATGACACGCTTCGAGGCGATTAATCATTCCATGTCGATGATTTCCACCGGTGGTTTCTCCACCTCCGACAACTCCATGGCCAACTGGCAACAACCCGCGGTGCATTGGGTGGCGGTGCTGTTTATGATTCTTGGTAGCCTGCCATTTACCCTCTATGTCGCCTCGATTCGCGGCAACCGCAAAGCACTGCTACGCGATCATCAGGTGCGCGGCTTTGTCGGCTTTTTGCTGCTGACCTGGTTGGTGTTCGGCACCTGGCTGTGGGCCAACTCTGACAACAGCTGGCTGGATGCGTTTCGTATCGTGGCGGTCAACGTCACCTCGATTGTCACCACCACCGGCGTCGCCTTGGGCGATTACACCCTGTGGGGCAGCTTTGCGGTCTTGCTGTTCTTCTACCTGACCTTCGTCGGCGGCTGCTCCGGCTCCACCGCCGGTGGCCTGAAAATCTTCCGCTTTCAAGTGGCCTATGTACTGCTCAAGGCCAACTTGCAGCAACTGGTACATCCGCGCGCGGTGATCAAGCAGCAGTACAACAATCACAACCTGGACGAGGACATCGTCCGCTCGCTGATTACCTTCTCGTTCTTCTTCACCGTCACCATCGGCGTGATCGCCCTGGGGCTGACGCTGGTTGGCCTGGACTGGGTCACCGCGCTGACCGGCGCCGCCACCGCGGTGTGTAACGTCGGCCCAGGCCTGGG
>JAURXE010000209.1 GCA_030654635.1 Pseudomonas sp. | reverse complement strand
GTTAGCCGCCCGGTTCGCCGTAACAAGCGCGGCCCGCAGTTATCCGCCGCCGGCCTGACGCGGATCAATGCAGGCGGCGGCGGGCTGTTGCTAAAGTCCCGGCCCATTTTCTGCGCCATTTGAGTGCCATCGCCATGCCTGCCCCGCTCAAGCCCGAACTGCTCTCGCCCGCCGGCACCCTGAAGAACATGCGTTATGCCTTCGCCTACGGCGCCGACGCGGTGTACGCCGGGCAGCCGCGCTACAGCTTGCGAGTGCGCAACAACGAGTTCGACCACGCCACGCTGGCCATCGGCATCAACGAGGCCCACGCCCAGGGCAAGCGCTTTTATGTGGTGGTGAATATCGCCCCGCACAACGCCAAGCTGAAAACCTTCCTCAAAGACCTGACGCCAGTGGTGGCCATGGGCCCGGACGCGCTGATCATGTCCGACCCCGGCCTGATCATGCTGGTGCGCGAGCACTTCCCGCAGATGGCGATTCACCTGTCGGTGCAGGCCAACGCGGTGAACTGGGCCAGCGTCGAGTTCTGGCGCCAGCAAGGCCTGACCCGGGCGATTCTGTCGCGGGAGTTGTCGCTGGAAGAGATCGGCGAAATCCGCGAAAAAGACCCTGGCATGGAGCTGGAAGTCTTCGTCCATGGCGCCCTGTGCATGGCCTACTCCGGCCGCTGCTTATTGTCCGGCTATATCAACAAGCGTGACCCTAATCAGGGCAGCTGCACCAATGCCTGTCGCTGGGAATACAAAACCCATGAAGGCAAAGAGAACGAGCTGGGCGAGATCGTCCAGCAGTACGAGCCCATCCCCGTGCAGCAGCTTCCCACGCCAGCCATCGAACCGACCCTGGGCAGCGGCGGCCCCACCGACCAGCTGTTTCTGCTGGAAGACGCCAGCCGCCCCGGCGAGCTGATGTCCGCCTATGAGGACGAGCACGGCACCTACATCATGAACTCCAAAGACCTGCGCGCCGTGCAGCACGTCGAGCGCCTGCTGCAGATGGGCGTGCACTCGCTGAAAATCGAAGGCCGCACCAAGTCCCACTACTATTGCGCGCGCACCGCCCAGGTGTACCGCAAGGCCATCGACGATGCGCTGGCCGGAAAACCGTTCGACAAGTCGCTGATGGACACCCTCGAATCCCTGGCCCATCGCGGCTACACCGAGGGCTTCCTGCGCCGCCATGTGTATGACGAATACCAGAACTACCAGCACGGCTTCTCGGTCTCCGAGCAGCAGCAGTTTGTCGGCGAACTGACCGGCGAGCGCGTCAATGGCCTGGCCGAGGTCAAGGTGAAAAACCGCTTCGCCGTCGGTGACCTGCTGGAGCTGATGACCCCGCAAGGCAACCTGAATTTCCGCCTGGAACGTCTGGAGAAACACAACGGCGAAGCCATCAGCGTCGCCCCCGGCGATGGCCACACCGTCTACCTACCGGTGCCGGAAAGCATCGACCTCAACTACGCCCTGCTGATGCGCAACCTGGAAGGCGCCAGCAGCCGCTAGGCACTCGGGAATTACCGAGGCTTGCGCACGCCCGTGCCGAGCCCCTGCCCCGTAGGATGGGTTGAGCACAGCGATACC
>JAURXE010000207.1 GCA_030654635.1 Pseudomonas sp. | reverse complement strand
ACAGCGACTGCTCGAAAGTCCCGAGCAGATCAGCGAAGCACAGGCGCAAGCCTGGCTGGCCGAGTTCGCCCCCTGGCGCGCCTTGGTGGCCGCGCATCTGTGGGCGGTGCAAGCGCAAAGCGCCTATTGAGCAGCTGGGGTGGGCGGCGCTGCGAAGGCTCAAAATCTCTACTCGTATTCAGTGCGCCGCGTAACCTATCGAGCGGTTTCAGGCGCTGTGCAAAACTAGCGCGGCGGTTTAAACCGTCGCGCTGCTTAGTCGTGCTACTTGCCGCTAACTCAACCTACCAATGTCTGGCCTCAGGTAATTAACAATTTCAAGGCACCAACGGAATGCTACTTAGGTTTTTTTGCTCTATTTACTCTGTGCAGAGACGCTTGTTAGAGGCTTGGGCTTTTCCTAGGGGCTGGCTGTAGCTAAGCTCGGCACTCTTTTCTTCGCTTATGGGGTTTTCTCATGCCACAGCAATGGCCCGCCGGCGCTATCGCCAAGCTTATCCTCGATGGCTTTGACGATTACCGTGAGCATTTTCGCCAGATAACCAATGGCGCGCGGGTGCGTTTCGAGCAGGCGCAGTGGCAGGAGATCCAGCAGGCTGCGGCCGAGCGGATCAACCTCTATGAAGAAAAATCCACTGAGGTGGGTATCAGTTTGCGCGAGGCGTATAGCGCCGAGGTGCTGCTGGAAGTGGCGCAGTGGCCGCTAGTCAAGAGCGCTTATATCGCGCTGATCGATCTACGCTTCGATGATGAGTTGGCTGAAACCTGGTTTAACTCGATTTTTTGCGAGCTGTTCAATCACGACCAGATCAGCGACGGCTGCATGTTCATCCACACCACCCGGCCGGCCTTGCGAATTAACGAGCGGGCGCCGCAAACCCGGGTCTATCACCCGCGCGGTGAGCTGGATCAAACCCTGCGGCAGATGTTTGAGGACTACCGCTTTGAGGTCCCCTATGAGGACCTCGAGCGCGACCTGGCGCGCCTGCACAAGCAATTGCGCGATAGCCTGCCGGATTGGGTCTGCAAAGATCCTGAGCTGTGCATTGAGCTATATGCCTCGCGGCTGTACCGCAACAAGGGCGCCTATTTGGTCGGGCGGATTTTTACCCGTGATGAGCAATGGCCGCTGGTGATCCCGCTATTGCACCGCGAGGGCTTGGGGATTCAGATCGATGCGCTGATTACCGACGAGGCGGAGGTGTCGATCATCTTCTCCTTCACCCGTTCGTACTTCATGGTGCGGGTCGGCTACCCGGCCGAATTTATCGGCTTTCTGCGCCGGATCATGCCGGGCAAACACGTCGCCGAGCTGTACACCTCGATTGGTTTTTACAAGCACGGTAAATCTGAGTTTTACCGCTCACTGATCAACCACCTGGCCAATGTCGACGACAAGTTCATCATGGCGCCGGGCGTTCGCGGCATGGTCATGAGCGTGTTCACGCTGCCGGGCTTTAACACCGTGTTCAAGATCATCAAGGACCGTTTCGCACCGTCGAAAAACGTCGACCGCGCCACCGTGATTGAAAAGTACCGCATGGTGAAAAGCGTCGACCGCGTCGGGCGCATGGCCGACACCCAGGAGTTTGCCGATTTTCGCTTTCCCTTGAGCAAGTTTGACCCCGAGTGCCTGGCCGAATTGCTCGAGGTGGCGGCCGCCACGGTACAGGTCGAGGGTGATGTGGTGCGGGTGCGCCACTGCTGGACCGAGCGGCGCATGACGCCCCTGAATATCTACCTGGAGCACGCCAACGATGCCCAGGTGCGCGACTCGCTGGAAGAGTACGGCTTGGCGATCAAGCAACTGGCGGCGGCGAATATTTTTCCCGGCGACATGCTGCTAAAGAACTTTGGCGTTACCCGTCACGGCCGTGTGGTGTTTTACGACTACGACGAAATCAGCTATCTGACCGAGGTGAACTTTCGCAAGATCCCCGAGGCGCTTTACCCCGAGCAAGAAATGGCCGCCGAACCCTGGTATTCGGTCGGCCCGCTGGATGTGTTCCCCGAGGAGTTTCCGCCGTTTTTGTTTGCCGACATCCGTCAGCGCCGGCTGTTCAATCAGTTGCACGGCGACCTGTTTACCGTCGAGTTCTGGCAGGGCTTACAAAGCGCCATTCGTGCAGGCAAGGTTATCGACGTATTCCCCTATAGACGCAAAGTTGAAGCCTGATCCTGCGGCCAGCAAGGTGGAGTTGAGCGCGGCGCGGCGTTTGCGTTGTGAGCGCTGCCAGCGTCCGCACAGCCATTGCCTCTGTGCGCTGATCCCGCAGTTGGCCAGCCGCACCCGGGTGCTGGTTTTGCAGCACCCGGACGAAGCCAGGCATGCCCTTAATACTGCACGTTTGGCCGCGCTGGGGTTGTGCAATGCCGAGTTACGGGTGGCGGAGCAGTTTGCCGAGTTGCCCGAGCTGCTGAACGACCCAGCCTACCAAGCCTGTTTGCTGTTTCCGGGGGAGGGCGCCCAGCCGCTGAGTGCGATGTCTATCGCGCAGGACCCACGACCGCTGCTACTGGTGGTGCCGGACGGCACTTGGCGCAAGGCGCGCAAATTGCTGTATCTCAATCCGCTGCTGGCGGCCTTGCCACGGGTGGCGCTGCCTGAGGGGCTCACCTCGCGTTATCGGCTGCGCAAAGCACCGATGGCCGGAGCCCTGTCGACGTTGGAGGCGATAGTCACGGCGCTGAATGTCCTCGAGGCGCCGCAGCAGTTTGATCAACTTCTCAAACCTTTTGAGGCCTTGATCGAGGGGCAGATTGTGGCCATGGGCGCAGACACCTTTGCCCGTAATCATGGGGCTGAATAATGGCCTGGTTAGCGCTCGCGCAGGGCTTCGGTGCGGGCTTTTAGTACGGGTTTGAGCAGGTAGTCGAGCACGCTTTTCTCACCGGTGATGATGTCGACCGTGGCGATCATGCCGGGGATGATCAGTAGCGGATGTTCGTTGCTGCCCAGGTGGTTTTTGTCGGTGCGTACCTGGATCAGATAGAAGCTGTTGCCTTTGTCGTCGGTGATGGTGTCGGCGCTGATCAACTCCAGCTGGGCCTTGAGGCCGCCGTAAATGGTGTAGTCGTAGGCGCTGAATTTGACCATGGCTTTTTGCCCCGGGCGTAAAAACGCCACGTCCTGGGGACGCACCTTGGCCTCGATCAACAGGTTGTCTTCCAGGGGGACGATCTCCAGCAAATCGCTGCCTGGCTGCACCACGCCGCCGATGGTGTTGACCTTGAGTTGCTTGATGATGCCGTGTACCGGCGATTGCACCGTAGTGCGGCTGACGCGGTCTTCAATCGCGACGCTGGTGGCGGTGATTTTTTGCAGCTCGGTGCGTACCTCGTTGAGTTCCTTGAAAGCATCCGAGCGAAAGGCCAGTTCGGATTCTTCCATTTTACTTTTGATCTCGCTGACGCCGGCTTGGGCGCGCGGAATGGCCAGGGTAGTGGCGTCCATTTCACCGCGCATTTCCACCGCGCTGCGCCGCAAGCGCAGAATTTCGACCTCGGATATGGCGCCGCTGCTGACCAGCGGTTGTGACATATTTAACTCCTGTTGAATCAGCCCGAGACTTGAGCGGTATTGCTGCTGTTTGGAGCTGAACTCGGCCAACTCCAGAGTTTTTTGTCGGAGATGATCGTTCAAAGTGCGTTGTTCGCTGCGCAGGCGGTTCTGCCGGGAGTTGTAGAGGGCCAGCTCGTCTTCGACCAATTGCGCGGCTTTGCTGGTGATTTCGATCGGCATCACCAGCGGCTTGCCTTCGGCCTCGGCTTGTAAACGCACCAGGCGCGCGGTTAAGGCCATGCGGTCGGCATCGCTTTCACCGCGATTGGACAGAAAACGCGTGTCGTCGAGCCTGAGCAGCACATCGCCTTTGTCCACCAACTGACCTTCACGCACGAATATTTCGGCCACTATGCCGCCTTCTAGGTTCTGAATAACCTGGATTTTGCTGGAGGGAATGGCTTTGCCTTCGCCCATGGTGACTTCTTCAAGCACCGCAAACTTGGCCCAGACTAGTGCGGCGATCAGCAGTAGGCAGGTCAGCCAGACAGTGATGCGAGTCAGTCTTGGTGAGTCTTCCTGCAGGCTGCCGTCAACTTCCTGCATGAACTCGGTGTCGGGTTTGCTTTGCCCAAATTTGCTGAAGTAGCTGCGAATCGATGGATTCAATTCCATGGCCTGAGTCCTATACCGCTGCCGGGCCGACACGGCCCTTGCGCAGTGCTTCGATCACCGCTTCTTTGGGACCGTCGGCAACTATATGGCCGTTATCCAGCACGATCAGCCGGTCGACCAGGCTGAGCATTGAGGTGCGGTGGGTAATCAGCAACAAGGTCTTGTTCTGCGCCCAGCTGTGCAAGCGGCTACGCAGGATGTCCTCGGTGGTGTTGTCCATTGCGCTGGTGGGCTCATCAAAGAGCAAAATCGGTGGGTCGAGTAGTAGGGCACGGGCCATTAATACGCATTGCCGTTGCCCGCCAGACAGCAGTTGGCCGCGCTCACCGACGGGGCGGTCGTAGCCTTGTGGATGCTGGCGGGCAAGCTCGCTAACGCCAGTCATTTCGGCGACTTCGAGCATGCGTTCGTCGCTCGCATAGCGGGCGCCGAGGGTTAGATTGTCGCGCAAACTACCGGCCAGCAAGGGCAGGTCATGCGCCACGTAGCCAATTTGATGGCGCAAGTCGGCGACGTCGAGTTGGCGCAGATCCAGGCCGTCGAGCAGCAGTTGGCCTTCTTCAGGTGGGTAAAAACCCATGATCAACCGCGCCAAGGTGCTTTTGCCAGAGCCACTACGGCCAATGATGCCGATGTGCTCACCGGCATTCATATGGAAGCTCACATTGGCCAAGGCTGGGCTGGTTTGCGCGGGGTAACGAAAGGTCACCTGGCGCACCGCAAGTGCGCCTTTGAGGTGGGTGCGCTCCAGGGGCCGTTGTTTCTCCTGGCGCTCTTGCGGCAAGGTCATCAAGGCATCGGTACTTTTCATCGTTAACTGGGCTTGCTGGTAGCGGGTGATCAATCCGGCTATCTGTCCAAGCGGGGCGAGTACCCGACTGCCAAGCATGTAGCAGGCGACCAAGGCACCAACACTCAAATCGCCTGCAGTGATGCTGTAAACCCCGGCAACTATGGTGGCCATGCCGGCAAACTGTTGCAAAAACAGCGTGCCATTGGTGGCCATTGCACAGAGATACCGTGAGTGGCTGTCCAGGCGAGCAAGTGCGCCATGGGTAGTTTCCCACTTATGTTGACGCTCACTTTCGGCGCTGCAGGCTTTGAGGGTTTCCAGCCCACCCAGGGTTTCGATCAGTAGCGCCTGGCGTTCGGCGCCAAGGGTCAGACTGCGTTGCACGGTATCGCGCAGGCGTGACTGAATAATCCAGGCAAACACGATAGTAATGGGGAAGGCCAGTAGTGGAATAAACACCAGTGGGCCGCCGAGCATGCCAATCACAAAGAGCATTAGTACGGTGAAGGGCAGGTCAATCAGGCTGGTCAGGGTGACTGCGGTCAAGAACTCGCGCAGACCTTGAAAGTCATGAATGCTTTGCGCAAAGCCGCCGACCGTTGCCGGCCGGGCAGCCATCGACATGCCGGTGATACGTTCGAACAAGGTGGCCGAGAGCAACACGTCAGTTTTTTTGCCTGCAGTGTCGAGCAGGTGGGCTCGCAGCACCCGTAGCAGTAATTCAAATGAGGTGCCGACAAATAAACCGATGACCAATACCCACAACGTGGACAGGGCTTGATTGGGCACAACACGGTCGTAAGTTTGCATCACGAACAACGGCACCATCAAACCGAGCAAGTTGACCAGCAAACTGGCCAGCAAGGCATCGCCATACAGCCCGCGTGACAGCCTGAGGGTGTCGCGAAACCAGGCATCGACTCTTGGGACTAAGGGTTTACGGGTTTCATCCAGCTCATGCCGGGGGCGCGCGAATAAGGCTTGGCCGCTGTACTCCGCGGTTAATTGTTCAAGGCTGACCCATTGCTCGCCACCATCCGACTCACTGGGCAGCAGCAACGCTTGCTGTTTGGGCCCCCATTTACGCAGCACTGCGCTGCGGCCATTTTTAAGCAGCAGCAATACGGGCAGATTGAGTGGCGAGATAGCCGTCAGCTCGCGCCTTAACAAGCGGCCTTGCAAGCCTGCTCGTGCGGCGGCGCGGGATAAGAGTTCAGCGCTCAAGCGCTGCTCTGGTAAAGGTAAGCCAGCCGTCAAGCTGGCACGACTGGCAGGGCAGTCGTGCAGCTTGCAGAGGATTAACAAACCATCCAGTAATGGGTCATCGTGGCTAAGCCGTGGATCACCCGCAGGTCCGCTACGTTCCATGCTCGTCAAGGCTTACTGCTCCTTGCCATTACTGCATTTCAGGGAGGCTCGCCTGATTGTTGACGTCGCTTACGGCAACTGCTTCTGCGGGCAGCGCTATGTTTTGTTGGCGCAGCAACTCGCCAGTGGCGGCGATCACCCGGTACATCGAAAACTCTTCGGTGTAGCGCACTTCGGTGTAACGGCGGTTAGCCGTGAACAGCTCGTTTTCACTGTCGAGCAGGTCGAGCAGGGTGCGTTGGCCGAGGGTAAATTGCTGCTGATAAGCCTCACGCACACGCGCTGAGTAGTCAGCGTAATTGCGGGCTTCGGGTGTTTGCAGTCGGGCGTTTTCCATTGCATTCCACGCCAGGGCAAGGTTTTCGTTGAGCTCGCGCAGGGCGTTGTTACGGATGTCCATCGCTTCATTGATTTTGTAGGCGGACGACTGCAGGCGCGCCTTGTCACGCATGCCGTTGAACAGGTTGTAGTTCATCGATACGCCAGCGCGCCAGCCACTCACATGGCCCTCTTCGCCCTGAATGTCGTTGTCTGCATTGGTTCCCAGCTCTGCGTCAAAGCGTGGATAGAACGGTGCTTTTGCCGATTCGTATTGTTTCTCGGCCGCTTGAATATCGGCTTGGGCAGATTTAAGCAGCGGGTTATTGTTGGCCACGGTTTGCCGGGCGCCGGCGATGTCGGCCGGCATAGAGGCTTTGGCGCTGGGCGGTGAAACCAGTTCGTCAGCCTTGCGGCCTGTCACACTGAGAAAATTAGCCTCGGCGTCAGCCAAGTTGACTTGCTCGGTATAGAGGTTGTTCTGCGCCAGGGCCAAGCGGGCTTGGGCTTGATCTGAATCTGCTGTGCGGCCAACCCCTGTTTCACTGCGCAGTGAAATCTGGTCGTTCATGCGCAAGTGCGCTTGTAGGTTATTGGTGGCCAAGGTCACCATCTCGCGGCGCTTAAGTACGTCGAGGTAAACCTCAACGGTGCGTAAGGCCAGCGCTTCAGCTGTGCCCTGGGTGTAGTAAGCGCGGGAATTAACCACCGCTTCAGTACGGGCCACTTCGTTGGGTGTGTTGAAGCCATCAAACAGCATCTGCCGTAGCCGCAGATCTGAGGTGCCATAGGTGTTGGTTTCGGTGTTGTGGCCAGTTATTCCACGGGTAGTAGGGCTGTCGAAATTTTGCCGGCCGTAACCCGCTATCACATCAACGCTGGGCAGATAACCGCCTTTAGCAACCTTGACCTCTTCATCGGCAGACAGTCGAGAGTTCTGGCTGGCCTGGATTTGTGGATGCGACTCAACGGTGCTTTGGATCGCATCGGTAAGGGTCATGGCTTGTAGTTGCGAACAACTGATGACCAGCAAAGAGCAGCTCCAGAGGGGAGTCAATCGGCGCATGGGGTGGTTCTCCTAGGGCACTGATTTGTTTTGTCGCCAAATTAATGACGAACTTGCCCGGTTAACTCATCCAGGCTTGTAACTACACAGCTAAGAACAATTTCCGACCAGGCTAAGAAAATTTTGAAGCAAGCCATATGAAGAAAAATTCTTATGCAGTCTGTGAAAAGCAGCACATTGTTTTTCCTAGCAACCAGCTCGATTGGGAATTGGGTCTATTGGGCAGCTAAATTTGGCGGTCAAGCACGCTGTTTGCGCAAATGATGGGAGATGCGGCTGGAGGATTTGAGCGACGCAGTTTAGGTGACATTTTATTGTCGCCATAAAATTGGATGTTGTTGCGTTGTTCCATTGCAGTCAGTTTTCTTCGCACATCTACGGCGTTTGAAGTGCATTGACCTTACTAAGCGATGTGTCGACGCGGGTCGGCAGTTGTAGTTCGGAGGATGGGCTCATGGCCACGTTAATCGGTGTCGTCAGACAAGTAGTAGGCGAAGCATTCGCAGTCGCAAGTGATGGAACGCGCCGACCTTTGGTCGAAGGCGATCGTGTATACGCCGGTGAACAATTAGTAACCAGTGCAATGGGTTCCATCGCTGTCGCCCTTGCGGGTGGTGGCGAACTTACGTTGGGGCGCGATAGCCATCAACAGCTCAGCACCCAATTGTTGGCCGAGGCGCATAACGACCCGTCAGCGCAGTCGGCAGCCGCCACCACTCCCACAGCCCCAAGTCAGCAAGACCTGACGGATGTGCAACAACTCCAGGCCGCTATTGAGGCCGGTGTCGACCCGACCCAAACGGGTGAAGCAACCGCAGCTGGTCCTGGCGGGGGTGGTGCCGGCGGCGCCGGCGGCGGACATTCATTTGTATTGCTGGGTGAAACTGGTGGGGCAGTTGACCCCACTATCGGTTTCCCGACTGGGCCGATTAGCTCTGTTCCGGAGTTTCCAACGGCTGAGCCGGCAACCGACACACCGCAAATTGCCGCCGTCGTAGTGCCGGATTCAACGCCTGAAGTTGAGGTCGAATATCAAGATTTTGCCGGGCAGATTGTTGTTGGGCCGGGCGTGGTTGATGAAGAGGCCTTGGCCGATGGAAGCAATCCGTCGAGCAATGCAGAGCAGGCAAGCGGACGGCTTATTATTAATTCGCCAGATGGTATTTCGGCGCTTGAAATTCTTGATGTTAATGGCAGCTGGATCAACGTAACTAATGGTGGTGTGGTTCAAGGGCAATATGGCTTCTTAACCTTTGATGCTGCGGGTAATTGGATCTACACGCTCGCCGATAACACCCTTGATCACACTAATCCAAATGCCAGTGGTTCCGCTGACCAGGTTGGCGAGAGTTTCTCGGTGCGCATGTTTGATCTGGATGGCGATGTGTCGCCGACCGTGCAGTTGAATGTGCTGGTCAACGATGACAATCCTGACATCAGCTTAGGTCAGGGCGAGTTCTCTGCGCTGGTGGTCGATGAGACCGGTCTTGGTCTAAGCGGGACGGGTAATTTTGCGGGTGCCTTCCAGGCCAACTTCGGGGCTGATGGTGGTGTCGTTGCTTATGCGCTTGAGATCAACAGCATCGATAGCGGTCTGCGAGATGTCGCCACGGGTGCAGTAATAGAGTTGCATCTGGTGGGGGGCACTATTCAGGGCTGGGTCGGCGGCAATCCAGCCGTAGTAGCTTTCACCGCTGCAGTTGATGACTCTGGTGATTTAACGTTGACCCAGTTGCGTGCCCTGCAGCATCCCGACATTAATGATAATGACGAGCCTTTAGCTATAGCCGGTGGCGTAATCCGACTGGTTGCGATTGCTACCGATGGCGATGGCGACACCGCCAGTGCCAATCTGGACCTGGGCGGTTTGCTGGTGTTTCGCGATGACGGCCCGAGCGCAAGTTTGCAGTTGGTTAGTCAAGCAGCTTCGGTGGTGCATGACGAAACCTCTGGTGTGCAGGTGGACACCGATTCTGCTGCTGAGTTGCCTGCAGCTTTTGCCGCATTGGGCGCGGCGATAGGCTGGTCGCAAGGATCGGCTAGCGTGGTGAGCACGGCGGGTAGTTCGTTTGGTGCGGACGCGGCGGGAGCGACACAGGTCATCAGCTTGGTGATCCGTGGTGGTAATGGCGTAGCCTCGGGTCTTCAGACCACCGCCGGTGCAAACATCAATCTGTATCTGCAGGACGGTCTGGTGGTGGGCCGCGTCGGGGCACCAGATGGAGCGGTAGCTTTTGCCGTATCCATAGACCCGGACAGTGGTGTGTTGAGTGTGGCGCAGTACTTGTCACTGCATCATCCGGACAGCCCAACAAATTACGATGAGTCAATGAGCTTTGTTTCGTTTTTCGGCGAAAGCGAAACAATCAGTAGTCTTGTTGGCGCGGTACTAACAGTGACTGATGCTGATGGCGATGTGGCTGTCAGTGATGTGGTGGATATTGGGCAGTTGATTCAGTTCCAAGACGAC
>JAURXE010000194.1 GCA_030654635.1 Pseudomonas sp. | reverse complement strand
CATTGTTGTTTTTGTTGTGCTGCAGTCGATACGTCTTGTTTTTATTATGGTTTTTGCTGGTTTTTATTGTTCTTGTACTAAAGATATAGCAGAACCCGTGCCAGTTTTTAAAAATACTTTAAAATCAGTGTGTTAGGTTTTTTGGTGGTGGTCTTCAGGCATAAAAAAGCCGGGGCCTTGTTACTCTAGGCCCCGGCGTTTGTTACTGAGTGTGAGTTGGGTAACGTCAGTGTTGAACTATGCCGCACGCTTTCGGTCGGTGAGCTGTTAAGGATTACTGACTGCGCCGGCCTTGCGCCGTGGAATCCCCAAACGTTGGCGGCGTTCCCACAGGCATTTACGACTGATGCCGAGTTTGCGGGCCAGTTCGGTTTCGGTCATGTGGTCCTGATGCTCAAGGACGAAATGCTGAAAATAGTCTTCTAAGGACAGGTCTTCAGTCGGCTCGTTACTGGTGCTGGCGGCGCTTTGTTGGGGCAGCATGCCGATGAAGTCGTCATCTTCCAGATCGTCTAGCTCGATATCGATGCCGAGCAGCTCAACCGAGATTTCCGTGCCCTCGCAAAGGATTACCGCCCGTTCAATGGCGTTTTCCAGCTCGCGAACATTGCCTGGCCAGGTGTAGTGGCGGATGGCTTGTTCGGCCTCGTAACTAAAATGCAGGTCGGTGCGGCCCATTTTGGCGCTTTGACGGGCGAGAAAGACGTCGGCAATTTCACTGACATCACTGCCGCGTTCGCGCAGCGACGGCAGCTTCAGGGCGATCACGTGCAGGCGGTAATACAGGTCTTCGCGAAATTGGCCGATTTTGGCCAGCGTTTTCAGGTCGCGGTGGGTGGCGGCGATCAAGCGCACATCGACCTTTTGCGATTGCACCGAGCCAACCCGGCGGATTTCACCTTCTTGTAGCACGCGCAACAAGCGTGCCTGGGCTTCCAGGGGCAGTTCACCGATCTCATCGAGAAACAGACTGCCGCCATCGGCGGCTTCGACCAATCCGGCACGGCCCGCATTGGCGCCGGTAAAGGCGCCTTTTTCGTGGCCGAACAACTCTGACTCGATCAAGGATTCCGGAATGGCCGCGCAGTTGACCGAGATCATCGGCGCTTTGGCGCGGCGCGACAGGTTGTGCAGCGCACGTGCTACCAGTTCTTTGCCAGTGCCGGACTCGCCTTGGATCAGTACCGTTGAGTCGGTTGGCGCGACCCGGCGAATTTTGTTGTAGAGGTCCTGCATCGGTGCGCAGGAGCCAATAATGCCGATCTCGCTGTCGACATTGGCGCCGGCTTTGTCGCTGCTGGCGCGACCACTGCTGGCGGCGCTGCGTTCGGTCGGTGCGCTTTTGCTGTCTTGGCGATCACGCAGAATGCGCGCCACGGTTTGCAGCATTTCGTCGTGGTCGAAGGGTTTGGCGATGTAGTCGATCGCCCCCATTTTCATCGAGTCGACGGCCGAGCGCAGGCTGGCATAGCTGGTCATGATCAGTACCGGCGCGCCTTGCGCCAGCTTGATCATTTCGGTGCCCGGCGCACCCGGCAAGCGCAGATCGCTGACGATTAAGTCAAAGCTGGCGATGCTGAAACGCTCTTGCGCCTCTTGCACCGAGCCGGCTTCGCTGACCTGATATTGATTGCGCTCAAACAGGCGACGCAGCGCTGAGCGGATGATGGTTTCGTCTTCGACGATGAGAATGTGCGGCATCAATTAAAGCTCTCTCGACGGTCTGAGGTGGCGGCGGATGGCGCATCTATATGCCTGGGCAGCGTTACCCGAAAACGAGTGCCTCGCTGGCGCTCGGAGTCGGCTGGGCTGTCAATGGTGATCTGCCCATAATGCTCTTCCACGATCGAATAGACCAGTGCAAGGCCGAGGCCGGTGCCAAGGCCTGGATCTTTGGTGGTGAAAAACGGCTCGAACAGGCGGTCGATGATGGCTTTGGGAATCCCCGAGCCTTCATCTTCCACCAGCAGTTCGACGGTCTCCTCTGTGGCCTCGGTTTTGACCCGAATGGCGCCGCCGGCCGTGGAGGCGTCGCGGGCATTGGAGAGCAGGTTAATCAGCACTTGGGCGAGGCGTTGCGGGTCGCCGCTGACCAGGTGTTGTGGATCGCAGAGGTTGAAAAACTGCACCTCGACGCTGTCACGATTGAGCGACAGCAAGCTGATGGCTTCTTGGGCGACGTCCGCTAGGCAGACCACTTCCTCGTTGTGCTGGTGGTTGCCGGCGTGGGCAAAACTCATCAGCGACTGGACGATGCGCGACACCCGCTTGGTTTGCTGCAGGATTTGCGTGCTGATCTCGCCGAGTTCGGTGTCATCTTCGCGCTCGTAACGCAGGTTTTGCGCCAGGCAGGCAATCCCGGTGATGGGGTTGCCAATCTCGTGGGCGACCCCGGCCGCCAGGCGGCCAATCGAGGCCAGGCGTTCCGAGTGGGCCAGCTTATCTTCCAGTAATTGGGTGTCGGTGAGGTCCTCGAGCAAGATCACCAGACCGGTATTGCCCGGCGAGAGCGGTTCGCTGATTGCCGCTTTTCGCAGGTTAAGCCAACGCACCTGACCGTCGAGCATGATGCGTTGTTTATGCAAGTGCTCCACGGGCAACTGCACGAAACACTCCAGCAAGCTTTTCCAAGGTTCATTCAGGGTGCTTAGGCGCGAGCCAATTACTTGCTGGGCGGAGATTTGCGTCAGGTCTTCCAGTGCCAAGTTCCACATCAGGATTTCCTGATCCTTGGCCAGCGAGCAAACGCCCATGGGCAGTTCTTGCAGGGTTTGCCGGTGATAGCGGCGCAGGGTGTCGAGTTCGGCTGCCAGGCCGGTGAGGCGCGAGCGATAGTCTTCCAGGCGGCTCTCGATAAAGTGAATGTCTTCGCTGACGTAGCTTTCATTGCCGGATTTATAGGGCAAGAAAGTCTCGACCATTTCGGTCGCCACACCGGGGCCCATCAGCCCTGAAAGGTTGGCTTCCAAGCGGTCTCGCAGCCGGCGCAGGGCGTAGGGGCGGTGCTCATCGAAGGGCAGTTGCAGGTCGCGCAGCGCTTGTTCGACTTCTTTTTGCGCGGCCATCGCCCCCAGCGGTTTGGCCAGTTGGTTGGCGAAATCCTGCGGTGAGTGCACCAGCAGTTCACGCCTTTGTGGCCGCGACACATTGTCGACGGCGCAGGCTTCGGCGGCGCTGCATTCTTCGCTGCTGGCTTCGGTAAACAGTGACACTAGGGTGAAGGCGAGGATGTTCGCGGCCAGTGAGGCGATGGCGGCCAGGTGCCAATTGCTGTCGCTGAGCACGTAAATCACGTCGAGGAAAGGCAGGCG
>JAURXE010000164.1 GCA_030654635.1 Pseudomonas sp. | reverse complement strand
TCTGGGTGGCCAGCCCGGCGCTGCTCAAACGCATGGGTGACAACCTCGACTGGCCGGCACTCAGTCGCGTGCGTCAGGTGTTTTCCTCCGGCGGCCCGTTGCCGGCCGAGGCCGCGCAGTTGTTGCAGCAGCGCCTCGGTCAGTGGCCAACCCAAATCTATGGCAGCTCGGAAACCGGCGGAATCGCCTGGCGCCAGGGCAGTGAGCTGTGGCGGCCGTTCGCCGGCATCGAGCTGGGCCAGAACGAGGAGGGCGCGCTTAATCTGAGTTCGCCTTATTTGCCGCCGGGCCTGCGTGAACAAACCGCCGATGCCGTCGAGATCGAGGCCGATGGGCGTTTTCGGCTGGCTGGGCGACTGGATCGCATCGTCAAACTGGAAGAAAAACGCATCTCGCTGCCGCTGCTGGAGCAGGCCTTGCTCAGTCATGACTGGGTCAGCGACGCACGCCTGGGGGTCATCTACGGCCGCCGTGCGTACCTCGGCGCGCTGTTGGCACTCAGCCCGCGCGGCGTGCATGCCTTGCGCAATCAAGGGCGGCGCGCACTGACCGAAGCGTTGCGGGCACATTTGGCCGGCCACTGCGCGGCCATCGCCCTGCCGCGGCGCTGGCGCCTGCTCAAGCAGCTGCCCTACAACAGCCAGGGCAAGTTGCCGCAAGCCGTGGTGGACGCGTTTCTCAGCGCGCCGCGGCCGACTCAAATCGAGCCGCTGAGCACCGTAGAGATCGACGGAGAATGGCAACTGCAGCTGGAGATTCTGCTGGATCTGGCCCACTTCAGCGGCCACTTTGCGCAAACCCCGGTGCTGCCAGGAGTGGTGCAGGTCGATTGGGCGCTGATGCTGGCCCGGCAATTGATGCCGGATTTACCGCCGCGCTTCGTCGGCATGGAAGTGCTGAAGTTTCAGCAGCTGGCGCGCCCAGGCGACCGCCTGCAGCTGTCCCTGCGGTTCGATGCCGGGCGCGGCAAGCTGTATTTCGCCTACCGCCATGGCGAGGCCGCCTGCTCGTCGGGCCGAATTTTGTTGGGTGCGGCCGATGCATAAGGTCTGCGCGCTGATTCCGGTGTTTAACCATGAACTGGCCTTGCCGGCGGTGGTCGCGCAACTGCACGCTGCCGGTTTGCCTTGCCTGTTGGTGGATGACGGTTCCAGCGCAGCCTGCGCGGCGGTGATCGATGCGCTGGCGGTCCAGCCTGAATGCTATCTGCTGCGTTTGCCGAGCAATCAGGGCAAGGGCGGCGCGGTGATGGCCGGGCTGCGAGAGGCTTTGCGCCTGGGTTTCAGCCACGCCTTGCAGGTGGACGCCGATGGCCAGCACGACCTGCAATCGCTGGCTGGCATTCTTGCCGCCGCCGCAGCCAGTCCGCAAACGCTGATCTGCGGCTACCCGCAATACGATGCCAGCGTACCCAAGGGTCGCCTCTATGGCCGCTACCTGACCCATATTTGGGTGTGGATCAACAGCCTGTCGCTGAGCATTCCCGACTCCATGTGCGGCTTTCGCGTCTACCCGCTGGCCGTCACCCTGGATCTGATCGACTCGGTCAGCATCGGCCGGCGGATGGATTTTGACAGCGAGATTCTGGTCCGTCTGAGCTGGCTAAACCAGCCGATGCAGTGGCTGCCGATTCGGGTCCGCTACCCGGCCGATGGCCTGTCGCATTTTCGCCTGCTGCACGACAACGCGCTGATCTCCAAGATGCACGCCAAGCTGTTTTTCGGCATGTTGCTGCGCGCGCCATTGATTCTCTGGAGGCGCTGGCGATGAGTAATCTAGACCAGCAGCCAGGCGATCAGCACTGGGCGGCGCAGGGCGAGCGCGGCAGCTTCTGGTTGATGAAATTCACCGCCGCGTTGCTGCGCCTGCTGGGCCGGCGGCTGCTCAGCCCGCTGCTCTATGCCATCGTCATCTACTTCTTCCTGTTCGGCCGCCAGGCGCGCCACAGCATCGCCGAGTACCAGCGCAACCTG
>JAURXE010000159.1 GCA_030654635.1 Pseudomonas sp. | reverse complement strand
GCTGGGTTTCCCAGGTGATCAGGCCGTTCTTCACGTAGATCTTCCAGGAGCACGAGCCGGTGCAGTTCACCCCGTGGGTGGAACGCACGATCTTGTCGTACTGCCAGCGTGAGCGGTAAACGTTCTCCCAGTCGCGGGACTCGAGACGCGTCTCGCCGTGCCCTTCGGAGAACTCACCTTGCTTGCGGTTAAAAAAACGCAGTTGGTCGAGTAAATGGCTCATCTTCTTTCCTCTCAGGCCAGCTGCGGGTTAGTCGCAGCTGGCACAGTCAATAACGGTTCAGGCGTAGTTCCAGCGTCTTAACAAGGCATCTCTGCGCCTTTGCGTGCATAGCTCCACCAGGTCAGCAAAATGCAGCTGACGTAGAAGCCGATGAACACGTACAGGGCCATTTGCGGGCCGCCGGTCAGGGTCATCGAGGTGCCAAAAGATTTAGGGATAAAGAAGGCACCGTAAGCGGCGATGGCCGAGCTGAAACCCAGCACGGCGGCGGCTTCTTTACCGGCGCTTTTGCCAGCCAGTTCTTGCACGTCCTTGCTCTTGCCGGCGCTGAGGCGCTCGTGCAGGGTGCGAAAGATCACCGGGATCATCCGAAAGGTCGAACCGTTGCCGATCCCGGTGGTGACGAACAGCAACATAAACATGGCCAGGAAACCGTAGAAGTTACCGCCCTCGCCGCCCACTGGCAGAAAGTGCAGCACACCGAAGACTGCGGCGATCATCAGCACGAAGTTCCACAGGGTGACCTGGGCGCCGCCCATCTTGTCGGCCAACCAGCCGCCCACCGGACGAATCAGTGCGCCAACCAAAGGACCCAAGAAGGCGAATTTAAGCGGATCAACACCCGGAAACTGGGTCTTGATCAGCATCGGGAAGCCTGCGGCAAAGCCGATAAACGAGCCAAAGGTGGCCAGGTACAACCAGCACATCAACCAGTTGTGCTTGCGCGTGAAGATCACCGCTTGTTCGCTGAACGAAGCCTTGGCACTGGACAGGTCATGCATGCCAAACCAGGCCGCAATGGTCACGGCGAGAATGAACGGCACCCAGATGAAACCGGCATTCTGCAACCACAGCTGGCTGCCATCTGGCAGGTTCTGCGGGGCGCCACCCAGGGCGCCGAAGATGCCCAGGGAAATCACCAGCGGCACGCCGAACTGCATCACCGACACGCCCAGGTTACCCAGGCCGGCGTTCAGCCCCAGGGCAGTGCCCTGCTGGGCCTTGGGGTAGAAGAAGCTGATATTGGACATGCTCGAGGCGAAGTTGCCGCCGCCAAAACCACAGAGCAGCGCGATCAGCACGAAGACGTTGTAGGGGGTGTTGGCATCTTGCACGGCGAACCCCATCCACAGCGCCGGGATTAGCAATGACGCAGTGCTCAGGGCGGTCCAACGACGGCCGCCGAAGATCGGCACCATAAAGGAGTAGAAAATCCGCAAGGTGGCGCCAGACAAACCCGGCAAGGCTGCCAACCAAAACAGTTGATCGGTGGTAAAGGTAAAACCGATGCTGTTGAGACGGACGATCACCGTGCTCCAGACCATCCACACTGCGAAGGCCAGCAGCAACGCCGGGATCGAGATCCACAGGTTGCGGGTGGCGATCGCCTTGCCGGTGGTCGCCCAAAAATGACTGTCTTCCGGGCGCCAGTCGGTAATCACCGGCCCCTGCTTGGGCGCTTGGCCCGTCACCGCTTTGTTTGTGGCTGACATGGTCTTGCTCCTAGAACTAATCAAAAACCGTGAACGAATCAGGCGTCGCTAGGCAACGGGCTAAGCGCACCGCTGCCCATCATTGGGGTTTTGCGCACTTCGCTGAGGTACATCCAGATCAGCGAGATCCAGACCACCCCGTACATCAACATGAAGCAGGAAGAACGCACGCCGGTGAGGTCCACCAGGGCGCCGAACATGATGGGCAGCACGAAACCGCCCAGGCCGCCGGCCAGGCCGACGATGCCGGAGATGGCGCCCATGTTGTCCGGGTAGTCATTGGAGATGTACTTGAACACCGAGGCCTTGCCGAAGGCGAAGGCGATGCCCATGACAAACAGCAGCACGGTGAAGACGGTAGCGCTCAGACCGATATGGAAGCTCTGCGGGCCATTGACGGTTTGTACCACCAGGTCGGTCGGCGGATATGACAGCAGGAACAGACAGATCCAGCTCACCCACATCACCCACCAGGTCACGCTGTGGGCGCCCCACTTGTCCGACATCCAGCC
>JAURXE010000155.1 GCA_030654635.1 Pseudomonas sp. | reverse complement strand
CCCTCGAGATGCTGTAAAAACTGCTCGCGATTGACCTCTTGGTGCCCGGTGACTAGCGCGCTGGCGGGGCCTACCACCTGCTGCAGCCGCTGATCGTTAGCGGGGTGACTGTCGAAAACACCGTGATAGCTGCTCTCCGGCACCGCCTGGCCACGCTTGAGTGCTTGGTCGCGGGCAAACAGCTCCTGATTTTTCAGCACCTTGATGACTTCAATCATCGCCTGCGGGTCATAGCCGCTGCGCGCCAGATACTGCGCGCCAAGGCCATCAGCCTCCAGCTCCATGTCGCGACCATAGCCCTTAGTCACCACCGAGCCCAAGGCATTGGTTACATCGGCCGCCGCGCCAACCCCGGTACCAATGGCGACCGCCTGACCGAGAATGCCCCAGGCGCTTGCCTGGCTTTGCTGCTGCACGCTGTGCCGCGCCGTGACGTGGCCGACCTCGTGACCCAGCACGGCGGCCAACTCGGCCTCGGAGTTCAGGTACGCAAGCAAGCCGCGATTGATATAGATGTAGCCACCCGGCAGGGCGAAGGCGTTGATATCCGGCGAGTCGACCACCGTGAAGTGGTACTGCAAATTGCTGCGATGACTGTGCTTAGCGACCCGCTCGCCGACCTGCTGGACATAGGCCTGCAGCTTCTCGTCGGCATAGCGCGGATTTTCCTTGAGGACTTGCTGGCTGTAACTGCGGCCCATCTCCAGCTCTTGCGACTCGCTCATCATCACAAAATCGGTACGGCCGGTGGCCGGATTATGTGCACAGCCGGCCAGCAGCCCAAGGCTGCAGAGTAAAACGACAATCCGTAACATCATGGCAACACCTCAAGCATCGCAGCGGCGGTCAGAGGCAGCATCCAGCGCGCCTGACCTTTTTTTACTGAGCCACGCTGACTACGATCGATGACCCAGCCGCGCGCCTGAATATTACGCCCAGCCAAATCTTGCAAGCTCGCCAAGTCAAACTGCTCGAGGGATTTCGGCGCTATATGCAGCACCAGCGACCCCTCCACTTCAAGCCAGACGCCGCCGCGATTGCGCTCAACCTTGGTCACCCGCGCCGCCACCAAGGCAAAACCGCCGGTGGCTAATTGCCCGGGCGTTTGCGCTACAGACTTGTACCACAGCCCCACCCGGGCGCTGCGCGCAACCCGTTCGGCCGCCTGCTGACAAGCCACCAAGGCGGTATTGGGCGCCACTGCCACCAGATAGCCCAAGCCTTCTTCGAGTAACCGCGCCTCGAGGTTTTGCCCCTGCCGATCATAGGCATGGGCCAGGGTTCGGCCGTAATGATCACGCGGCTCGCGGCCTAGCTGCAAGCTGATGCGCCCGCCACTCTGATTCACCAGTGCTTGCAGACGACTGCGCGCCGCCTCGGCGAAGGGCTCGGTGTTGCGGCCATGATGAGCCAACTCGGGAGTATTAATCCCGATCAAGCGCACGCTACGGCCGTCAACCAGCTTCAGCGTGTCGCCATCCACCACGCGCTGCACGCCGACCAGCGGCAAGCCGCTCGGCGCCGGGCAAAACGCCAGCGCCGGCCAGGCGCACAGCACAGAAACGAAAAAGGCGCCCGCTAGGGACGCCTTTTTCAGTCGCATTGCACCACTCATAGGAGCGGGCGTTGCTAAGCGCAGTCTTACGCTTTGGAGCCGAACACACCGAAACGCTGCTTGAACTTGTCGACGCGACCACCGATGTCCAACACTTTTTGCTTACCGGTGTAGAACGGGTGGCATTCCGAGCACACGTCCAAGCTCAATGGCTTGCACAGAGTCGAACGGGTTTGGATTACGTTGCCGCAGCTGCAAGTAGCAGCAATGGCGTCGTATTGCGGATGGATTTCAGCTTTCATGGTGTATTCCTCAGGTTTAAGTGTGCCGCCACCCGACCCTTGTCGAGTACCGCACGGATTTAGGCCGGGGATAATACCAGAGCCGCCGTACCTTGCAAGTTACCTAGCGGTCTCGGCGACGCATGGCCGTGCTAGCATCGCCAAACTTGCTTCGGAGCCTGCTGTGCCCGCCACTATTTTACGCCTCGCCCTGCCCTCGCCCTTGCGCCGCCTGTTTGACTATCTGCCACCCGCCGAGCCGCTGGGCGTCAGCTGGCAGCCGGGGATGCGTCTGCGCGTGCCTTTTGGCCGGCGGGAAATCATCGGCATTTTGATTGAGGTAAGCAGCCACAGCGAGGTACCGGCCGACAAGCTCAAGCCGGCCCTGGCGCTGCTCGACGCCCAGAGCCCAATGCCGCCAGCGCTGTTTAAGCTGTGTTTATGGACCGCCCAGTATTACCAGCACAGCCTCGGCGACACCCTCAACTGGGCGCTGCCGATCCTGCTGCGCCAAGGCGAGCCAGCAGAAGTGCGCCAACAGCGCTTCTGGCAAATCGCCCCTGACGCCCAACTCGACGACCCGCGCCTGAGCCGCGCGCCACGCCAGCGCGACGCCCTGAAGATTCTCGCCCAACACCCCCATGGCGTGCCCCACCGACTGCTCAGCCAGCTGCAACTGAACAAAGACAGCCTCGACCTGCTGCTAGAAAAGGGCCTGATTGAGTGCGAAACCCGCCGGCATGCCGCAACGCCGCGCCACACTAACTGGCTGGCACAACCAGAGCTGCCGCTGAACCCAGAGCAGCAGGTGGCGGTGACAGCCATCCAGTCGGCGCCCGAGCACTTCACCGCCTTCCTTCTGGCTGGTGTGACCGGCAGCGGCAAGACCGAAGTGTATTTACAACTTATCCGCCAGTGCCTGGAGGCCGGCAAACAAGCGCTGGTGCTGATCCCGGAGATCAATCTGGGACCGCAGACCCTGGCGCGCTTTGAGCAGCGCTTTAATGCGCGGATCGCCCTAGTGCATTCGGCGGTGAATGACCGCGAACGGCTGGATGCCTGGCTGACCGCCCGCGATGGCGAGGCCGACATCATCATCGGCACCCGCTCGGCACTGTTTACGCCGATGAAAAATCCGGGGCTGATCATCATCGATGAGGAGCACGAC
>JAURXE010000140.1 GCA_030654635.1 Pseudomonas sp. | reverse complement strand
GGGAACCTGGGTTAGGTTCTTACTCGATGACTAAAATAGCGTCCATCTCTACTGCGGCACCGCGAGGCAGGGCGGCAACGCCGATGGCGGCGCGGGCCGGATAAGGCTGCTCAAAGTAGCGGCCCATGACTTCATTGACCTTGGCGAAGTGGCTCAGGTCAGTTAAGAAAATGTTCAGTTTGACGATGTCTTTGAAGCTGCCACCGGCCGCTTCGGCCACCGCCTTAAGGTTCTCGAACACCTGCACGGTCTGGGCTTCAAAGCCTTCCACCAGCTCCATGGTGGCGGGGTCGAGCGGGATCTGCCCGGACATGTAGACGGTGTTGCCGGCTTTGATGGCTTGGGAATACGTGCCGATGGCGGCCGGGGCTTTGTCGCTGCTGATAACGGTCTTGCTCATGGGATGCTCCTGAATAATTGGGTTATTTTGGATGGGCGTAGGGTGGATGACGCTTCATCCATCCACCTTCTAATCGAAAACCGTTGGTGGATGAAAAGAGCGTCTACCCGCGCACCCGTGTGATGCGGCTGACGCCTTTGAGGGCACGCAGCTTTTTGATCACGCGGGCCAGGTGTACGCGGTCGTGCACGTTGACCACCAGTTGGACCACGCTGATGCGACCATCACGCTCGTCCATGCTGATTTTTTCGATGTTGCCGTCGGCGGCGTTGACGCTGCTGGCCAGCAGGGCGATCAGGCCGCGTTGATGCTCAAGCTCGACGCGCAGTTCGACGTTGAATTCGCCGCTAACGTCTTTGGCCCAAGACAGCTGAATGCATTTTTCCGGGTTGTGGCGCACGTCGCTGATGTTCTTGCAGGTGTCCAGGTGCACCACCATGCCCTTGCCGGCCGATAGATGACCGACAATCGGGTCGCCGGGGATCGGCGTGCAGCACTTGGCGTAGCTGAGCACCAAGCCTTCGGTGCCGCGAATCGCCAGCGGGCCTTCGCTGCTGGGCAGCTGCAGCTGCTCGCCGCCGCTGTCGGCCAGCAGCCGGCGTGCCACCACCAAGGCCATGCGATTGCCCAGGCCGATGTCTTCCAGCAGATCTTCGATGAACTCCAGTTGGTACTCGTGGAGCACACTTTGTTGGCGCTCGGCCGGCAGTTTGTCGAGGTGGCTGTCGAAGCTGGCCAGCACCTTGTTCAGCAGCCGCTCGCCGAGGCTGATGGACTCGGAGCGGCGCTGCAGTTTCAGGGCGTGGCGGATATGGGTGCGGGCTTTGCCGGTCACCACAAAACTTAGCCAGGCCGGGTTGGGTCGGGCGCCGGGGGCGGAGACGATTTCCACCGTCGAACCACTTTGCAGCGGCTCCGACAGCGGCGCCAGGCGCCGATTGATGCGACAGGCGATGCAGCTGTTGCCGACATCGGTGTGCACTGCGTAGGCAAAATCCACCGCGGTGGAGCCCTTGGGCAGTTCCATGATGCGGCCCTTGGGGGTGAAGACGTAGACCTCGTCGGGGAACAGGTCGATCTTCACGCTCTCGATAAACTCCAGGGAGTTACCGGCGCGTTGCTGCATTTCCAGCACGCCCTTGATCCATTGGCGGGCGCGGGCGTGGGTGCCGCGCGTTTGTTCTTGCTCGCCGGCTTTGTACAGCCAGTGGGCGGCGATGCCGTTGTTGGCCATTTCTTCCATTTCGCGGGTGCGAATCTGGATTTCGATGGGCACGCCGTGCATGCCGAACAGGGTGGTGTGCAGCGACTGGTAGCCGTTGGCCTTGGGAATCGCGATGTAGTCTTTGAAGCGCCCCGGCAGCGGCTTGTACAGGTTGTGCACGGCGCCGAGTACGCGGTAGCAGGTGTCGACTTTGTCGACCACGATGCGAAAGGCGTAGACGTCCATGATCTCGTTGAAGGCGCGGCGCTTACCGCGCATCTTCTGGTAGATGCTGTAGAGGTGTTTTTCGCGGCCATGCACTTCGCCCTGCATGCCTTCGCGGGCCAGGCAGTGGCTGATCGACTCTTCGATCTTATTGACTATCTCTTTGCGGTTGCCACGGGCCTTGCGCACGGCGTTGCGGATGCGTTCGGAGCGCATCGGGTACATCGCCTTGAAGCCGAGATCTTCGAACTCCACGTGGATTTTGTGCATGCCCAAGCGATTGGCAATCGGCGCGTAGATCTCCAGGGTTTCTTTGGCGATTCGGCGGCTTTTTTCATGCGGCATGCAGTCGAGGGTGCGCATGTTGTGCAGGCGGTCGGCCAGCTTGACCAGAATCACCCGGGTGTCACGGGCCATGGCCATGGCCCTTTTCTGGAAGTTCTCGGCTTGCGCGTCGGCTTTGGTTTCGAAGTTAATCTGGGTCAGTTTGCTGACCCCATCGACCAGTTCGGCGACGGTTTCACCAAATTGCGCGCTGAGTGCTTCTTTGGCGATGCCGGTGTCTTCGATCACGTCATGCAGCATCGCGGCCATCAGGCTGTGATGGTCCATGTGCATTTCTGCAAGGATCCGGGCAACGGCGAGCGGATGGGTGACGTAGGCTTCGCCGCTACGACGTAATTGGCCGTCGTGGGCTTGTTCGGCGTAGAAATACGCGCGGCGGACCAGATTGACCTGGTCAGCGCTGAGGTAGGTCGAAAGTCGTTCGGCGAGATTGTCTATGTTCGGCAAGAGAGAACCTCCTGCTGAACTGATTGACTCTGCGCCTTAGGACTTCGACCCGACATAGACGTATTAGCCTTCGTTGGCCTCGTCTTCGAAGGTGGCGAACAGTGGTTCGTCTTCGATCAGATCGTCTTGGGCGATAACATCGTAATCCACCAGGCCGGCGGCGATCTCACGCAGGGCCACTACTGTGGGTTTGTCGTTTTCCCAAGCGACCTTCGGCTCTTTGCCGCCGGTGGCCAATTGACGGGAACGCTTGGTGGCGAGCATGACCAGCTCAAAGCGGTTCTCGACGTTGTCTAGGCAGTCTTCAACGGTAACGCGGGCCATGGTCATCCTCGTAGCAAAAGCAAGATAGAGCTGTGCCCAAATGGGCGAGCGGACTGGGTAGTCTAAAAAATCACCAGCCGTAAGGGAAGTGTTGATTTCCCCAGTGGTGATTGTTGTGGCGATTTAACCCGCACGCAACGTACGGATTAACCTGTGACAGCCACTGGATTCAGGCCAGCAATTGGCAGAGCAAGTCGCTGAAACGCTGCTGTTGCACGGCTTGTTGCAGTTGGTTGGCGCGAAACACGGCTTTTAAATCGTCCAGAGCGTTGGTGAAATCGTCGTTGATCACCAGATAGTCATATTCGACGTAGTGACTCATCTCGCTGACAGCTTCACGCATACGGCCATCGATAATCTCGTCGCTGTCCTGGCCGCGATTGGTCAGGCGCTGGCGCAGCGCCTCTTGGGTCGGCGGCAGGATAAAGATCGATTTGGCCTGCGGCATCAGCCGGCGCACTTGTTGCGCGCCCTGCCAGTCGATTTCCAGAATCAGATCGAAACCTTCTTTGAGGGTTTGTTCCACCCAGCGCTGGGAGGTGCCGTAGAGGTTACCGAACACTTCGGCGTGTTCGAGAAACTCGTCGCGCTCGAGCATGCCAATAAAGGCTTGGCGTTCGGTGAAGTGGTAGTTCACGCCCTCGACTTCACCCAGGCGCATGGCGCGGGTGGTGTGCGATACCGAGACGCGAATCTGGGTTTGCGCGTCGATCAGCGCCTTGATCAGGCTGGTTTTGCCCGCGCCAGACGGCGCCGAGACGATATACAGGGTGCCGCTGGTGAAATTGCTGGTCATTGCGGGCTCGTTTATTCGATGTTCTGGACTTGTTCGCGCATCTGCTCGATCAGCACTTTCAGGCTGACGGCGGCTTGGGTGCTGCGGGTGTCAAAGGCTTTAGAACCGAGGGTGTTGGCTTCGCGATTGAGTTCTTGCATCAAAAAGTCCAGGCGCCGGCCGGCTGCGCCGCCGGCTTTCAGCACTCGGCGCACTTCGCTGACGTGGGTGCTGAGGCGGTCGAGCTCTTCGGCCACATCGCTTTTTTGCGCCAGCAGCACCATCTCTTGCTCCAGGCGCTGTGGGTCGAGTTCGATCTGCATCTCGCGGCAGCGCTCGAGGACTTTTTGCCGTTGGCTGGCAAGCATTTGCGGCACTTGCTCGCGCAGGTAGGCGACTTCGCTGTCAATCCCATCCAGGC
>JAURXE010000136.1 GCA_030654635.1 Pseudomonas sp. | reverse complement strand
GCTGGTCATGCAGCAGGCCCATGCGGGTGTCGGCCAGCGCCAGGCTGTCGAATTGCTCGCGGGCCAGACGGTCGAGATAAGCCAGTCCGAGGTCGAGCTGATTGCGCGTCAGGCCTTCGAGAATCTGCTCGCTGCTCAGGGCAAACAGCTGAAAGCGCAGGTTCGGGTGCTGGCGGCGAAACAGGCCGAGCAGGCGCATCGGATCGAAGCCGCCCAGCGGCACCAGCCCTAAGCGCAAGGTGCCGACCAACTGCCCGCGACAGGCCGAGGCCTCGGCATACAGGCCATCATGGGCCGCCATCAGGCTGCGCGCCCAGGCCAGAATCCGCTCGCCCTCGGCGGTAAAACCCTCGAAACGCTGACCACGACGCACCAGCGGCAAACCCAGCTCCTCTTCCAGATTGCGCAGGCGCATCGACAGGGTCGGCTGAGTGATATGACAGCGCGTGGCGGCCTGACCGAAGTGGCGAGTCTCGTCTAGGGCGATGAGAAATTTAAGCTGTTTGATATCCATGGCCGCAGCTTCCAACTTCAAGGCTCAGGCTGCAAGCCTTGGGCTGTCGGTTGTCGTTATGGCAGCAACTCGCGGTAATCCCCTACCGCGGCAAACTCTTCACTGTCTTTGGGCGGCTTCTGGCTGTCTGGTTGGTGCACCGCGAGCAGCTGGGCGATGCCGAAGTCGCGGGCGCTGCGCAGGATCGGCAGGCTGTCGTCGATAAACAAACTGCGCGCCGGGTCGAAGCCGAAGTCGGCCTGCAGGGCGTGCCAGAACTGCTGGTCTTCCTTGGGGAAGCCATAGTCGTGGGAGCTGATCAGCCGGTCGAAGTAGGGCGCCAGTTCGATCCGCTCAAGCTTCAATGACAGCGAATCGCGGTGCGCGTTGGTGATCAGCACCACCCGCTTGCCGGCGGCGCGCAGGGCGGCCAGAAAAGTATCGGCGTCCGGGCGCAGGGCAATCAGGTGCGCCACTTCGCGCTTGAGTTCGCGGACCGAGAGCTTGAGCTCGCGGCTCCAGAAATCGGTGCAGTACCACTGCAGCTGGCCGGCATGGGCATGAAACAGCGGCAGCAATTCGTCCTCGGCCTGCTGGCGGCTGATGCCGTGCAGTTCGGCGTAGCGCTGCGGCAGGTGTTCGAGCCAGAAGTGGTTGTCGAAATGCAGGTCGAGCAGGGTGCCGTCCATGTCGAGCAGCACGGTATCGATGTCGGGCCAGGGCAGTTGGATCATGGTCAATTCTTGGGCTGAGGTCGTTAAGGGGGGCTAGCAGCCTGTCGGACTTAGGCGTCCGTAGCGAGGGGAAGGTCGGCTTGAGGCAGTTTTTGCGCTCTTTTGAGGCGAATAGTCGCCCTTTTTAACGATAAAGAGCGCAAAAAATGACCAAGTCCGGCTTTTCCGCAGTAGGGCAGACCTAAGTCTGACAGGCTGCTAGGTCGCGCTGCTGCAATCTGCGCCGCAGATAATCGGCGTAGCCGCGTTATGATAACTGCAGGTTTGATTCAGGAGTTTACCGATGCGCCAGAAGCCGACAATTCTTGCTCGCGAAATAGTCGCCAGCAGCCGCTTGTTCAAGGTTGAGGAGCTGCAACTACGCTTTGCCAATGGCGTGGAGCGCACCTACGAGCGCTTGGCCAGCAAAGGCTCGGGTTACGGCGCGGTGATGATAGTGGCGATGGCCGATGCCCAGCATGCCCTGCTGGTGGAGGAGTACTGCGCCGGTACCGACGACTATCAAATCTCCCTGCCCAAAGGCTTGATCGAGCCGGGCGAGGATGTGTTGGTGGCGGCAAACCGTGAGCTGATGGAGGAGGCCGGTTTCGGCGCCCGCCAGCTCGAGCTGCTGACCGAGTTGAGTCTGTCGCCGGGCTATATGAGCCAAAAGATTCAAGTGGTGCTGGCCCGCGACCTGTACCCGGAAAGCTTGCCCGGCGATGAGCCTGAGTCGATGCGGGTCGAGCGGGTCAATCTGGGCGAGTTGTCGAATCTGGTGCAGCACCCACAATTTAGTGAAGGCCGTGCCTTGGCGGCCCTGTATCTGGTGCGCGATCTGCTCACCCAGCGTGGAGAATTCAGTCTATGAGTCACCCTTATTTACCGGCAGTAATTGAATTGGTCCGCCAAGCCGGTATCGCCACCCTGCCGTTTTGGCGTAACGACACGCTCGTTACGGAAAAGGCCGATGCCTCGCCGGTGACCGCCGCCGACCTGGCCGCCCACCATCTGTTGCTGGCCGGCCTTAATGCGTTGGCGCCGGAGATTCCGGTGTTGTCGGAGGAGGCGGCGGATATTGCGCTGAGTGAGCGCAGCCAGTGGACCCGCTGGTGGCTGGTGGACCCGCTGGATGGCACCAAAGAATTTATCTCGGGCAGTCAAGAGTTCACCGTCAATGTCGCCCTGATCGAGCAGGGTCAGGTGGTGTTCGGCGTGGTCGGCATTCCCACCAGTGGCCGCTGCTATTACGGCGGCGTGGGCCTGGGGGCGTTTTGTGCCGATCCGCAGGCCGCAGTCGAGCAGATATTTGTGCGCATCGCGCCGCCCGAGGCCTTTACCCTGGTGGCCAGCAAGCGCCACTCCAGCCCTGCGCAGGAGCGTTTGCTGGAAGGTTTGAGCGAGCGGTTTGGCGACCTGCAATTGGCCAGTGTTGGCAGCTCTTTGAAGTTCTGCCTGTTGGCCGAAGGCAATGCCGATTGCTACCCGCGTCTGGCGCCAACTTCACAGTGGGACACCGCCGCGGCTCAGGGCGTACTGGAAGGCGCCGGTGGCGAAGTGCTGAATCTGAAAGGCGTGCCGCTGACCTACGAGGCGCGCGAGTCGTTTTTAAATCCGTCTTTTCTGGCCTTGCCGCAAGCCGCCGAATGGCGCGCTGAGTTGATTCAGTTGGCCCGCGCACTGGATTAAGTTATGTCCCAGTGACTCGTTGTGGCGAACGGAGGCTGAACTGTTGCTGATGGGCTTGGCGTAGGGTGGGATTTAGCCCGTCAATATTGCGCTGTTCAGGGGCGGTGGGCTGAAGCCCACCCTACGGAATAGATCTTGGCTGTAACTGCTATAGAGCTGGATATTGTTGTTGGCTTAAAAAGCTAACTTATAACCAATGAATACCAACATGGTGGCCAAGCAGGGACGCAGT
>JAURXE010000131.1 GCA_030654635.1 Pseudomonas sp. | reverse complement strand
CCGGTGCTGACCCCGGCGATGCTCGGCACCTTCGTGATTTTGCTGGCCAACGCCCTCGGCGCTTACGCCACCGTGTACGCGCTGACCACCGGCAATTTCAACGTGCTGCCGATCCGCATCGCCGCCATGGTCGCCGGCGATATCAGCCTCGACCCGAACATGGGCAGCGCCCTGGCCATGGTGCTGGTGGGCCTGATGCTGGTGATCACCGCAGCCCAGCAGTGGCTGCTGAAGAGGAGCTACCATGTCGCGCACTGATGCTCAACCGGCCAGCCTGTATCACCGTGTGGTGGTGTGGCTGTTGTTCTTGATTTTGCTGCTGCCACTGGCCGGCACCCTGCTCTATTCGTTGTCCACCAGCTGGTCGGCGACTATTTTGCCGGACGGCCTGACCTTCAAGTGGTACCTAGCGCTGTGGAGTGATAGCCGTTTTCTCGCCGCCTTCGCCCGTTCACTGCTGATCTGTTGCGCCGCCCTACTGCTGGCGGTAGCGCTGATTCTGCCGCTGCTGTTCGTGGTGCATTACTACTTCCCGAAACTCGACCGGCTGATGAATATCCTGATTTTGCTGCCGTTCGCCGTGCCGCCAGTGGTGTCTTCGGTGGGGCTGTTGCAAGTCTATGGTTCCGGTCCGCTACCAATGGTGGGTACGCCGTGGATTCTGATCGGCTGTTACTTCACCGTGGCGCTGCCCTTTATGTACCGGGCGATCACCAACAATCTGCAAGCGATCAATCTGCCGGACTTGATGGACGCCGCCCACCTGCTGGGTGCCAGCACCTGGCAAGCCGCATGGCTAGTGGTGTTGCCGAATTTGCGCAAGGGCCTGATGGTCTCGCTGTTTCTGTCGTTTTCCTTCCTGTTTGGCGAGTTCGTGTTCGCCAACCTGCTGGTCGGCACCCGCTATGAAACCCTGCAGGTGTACCTGAACAACATGCGCAACAGCAGCGGCCACTTCAACAGCGCCCTGGTGATTTCCTATTTCTTCTTCGTGCTGCTGTTCACCTGGGCAGCCAACCGTTTGAACAAGGACAAGTCATGAGCTTTCTAAGCATTCGCGGCCTGCACAAAAATTACGCCACGACGCCGATTTTTGCCGACATCAACTGCGAGATCGCCCAGGGCGAGTTCGTCACCCTGCTCGGCCCCTCGGGTTGCGGCAAGTCCACACTGCTGCGCTGTATCGCCGGCTTAACCGAGGTCAGCGGCGGGCAGATCATCCTCAACGGCCAGGACCTGGTGCCGCTCAGCCCGCAGCAGCGTGACATTGGCATGGTGTTCCAGAGCTATGCGCTGTTCCCAAATATGACCGTGGCGCAGAACCTCGCCTTCGGCCTGCGCATGCAAAAAGTTGGCAAAGAGCAAACCGCTCAGCGGGTCGACGACGCCCTGGCGATGGTCGAACTCGGCGCCTTTGCTAGCCGCTACCCGCATCAGCTGTCCGGTGGCCAATGCCAACGGGTGGCCCTGGCCCGCTCGCTGATCACCCGCCCGCGCCTGTTGCTGCTCGACGAGCCGTTGTCGGCGCTGGACGCGCGGATTCGCAAACACCTGCGCGAACAGATCCGTGGCATTCAACAGGACCTCGGGCTGACCACCATTTTCGTCACCCACGAC
>JAURXE010000128.1 GCA_030654635.1 Pseudomonas sp. | reverse complement strand
TGGCGGCTTTCGCCCAGTTCGCCTCTGACCTGGACGAAGCGACCCGTAAGCAACTTGAGCATGGTCAGCGTGTTACCGAGCTGATGAAGCAGAAGCAATACGCGCCAATGTCGATCGCTGACATGTCGCTGTATCTGTACGCCGCAGAACGTGGCTTCCTGGTGGATATCGAAATCACCAAGATCGGCAGCTTCGAGCAGGCCTTGATTGGTTATTTCAACCGCGATCTCGCCGATTTGATGGCGAAGATCAACGTGAAGGGTGACTTCAATGACGAAATCGACGCTGGCCTGAAAGCCGGTATCGAGAAGTTCAAGGCCACCCAAACCTGGTAAGCCGCAGCGGGGGTCGCAAGACCTCCGCCTGCTAAACCGATAGGTGTTACATGGCAGGCGCAAAAGAGATTCGCAGTAAAATTGCGAGCATCAAAAGCACGCAAAAGATCACCAGCGCCATGGAAAAGGTGGCTGTTAGCAAAATGCGCAAGGCACAAATGCGTATGGCTGCTGGCCGTCCCTATGCTGAGCGGATTCGTCAGGTGATTGGTCACTTGGCTAACGCAAACCCGGAATATCGCCATAGCTTCATGATCGAACGCGCTGTAAAGCGGGTTGGTTATGTAGTGGTGAGCAGTGACCGTGGTCTGTGTGGTGGCTTGAACACCAACCTGTTCAAGGCATTGGTCCGTGACATGGCGGTAAACCGCGAGCAAGGCGTGGAGATTGATCTCTGCGTGGTCGGTAGCAAAGGTGCGGCATTTTTCCGCAACTACGGCGGTAACGTCGTTGCAGCTATCAGCCAACTTGGTGAAGAACCGTCGATCAATGATCTGATCGGTAGCGTTAAGGTGATGCTGGATGCTTACCTAGAGGGTCGTATTGATCGTCTCTCGGTGGTTTCCAACAAGTTTATTAACACCATGACGCAGCAACCAACAGTTGAGCAGTTGATTCCGTTGGTAGCTACCGCTGATCAAGAACTCAAGCATCACTGGGACTATCTCTACGAACCCGACGCCAAACAGCTGCTGGACGGCTTGATGGTTCGCTACGTGGAGTCGCAGGTGTACCAGGCGGTGATCGAGAACAACGCCGCTGAACAAGCAGCGCGGATGATCGCGATGAAGAACGCTACTGATAACGCCGGTGACCTGATCAGCGATTTGCAGCTGATCTACAACAAGGCGCGTCAGGCTGCGATCACCCAAGAGATCTCGGAAATCGTCGGCGGCGCAGCCGCGGTCTAATTTAGAGGAACCAGCTATGAGTAGCGGACGTATCGTTCAAATCATCGGCGCCGTGATCGACGTGGAATTTCCGCGCGATCAGGTTCCGAGCATTTATGACGCCCTGAAAGTTCAAGGCGCCGAAACCACCCTCGAAGTTCAGCAACAGCTGGGCGACGGCGTGGTACGTACCATTGCAATGGGTTCGACCGAAGGCTTGAAGCGCGGTCTGGACGTTGCAAATACTGGCGCAGCCATCTCCGTACCTGTCGGTAAAGCGACCTTGGGCCGGATCATGGATGTACTGGGCAACCCAATCGACGAAGCTGGTCCGATTGGCGAAACCGAGCGTTGGGGTATTCACCGTCCTGCGCCGACTTTCGCTGAACAAGCCGGCGGCAACGACCTGTTGGAAACTGGCATCAAGGTTATCGACCTGATCTGCCCGTTCGCTAAAGGCGGTAAAGTTGGTCTGTTCGGTGGTGCCGGTGTAGGCAAAACCGTAAACATGATGGAACTGATCCGTAACATCGCCATCGAGCACAGCGGTTATTCCGTGTTCGCCGGTGTGGGTGAGCGTACTCGTGAGGGTAACGACTTCTACCACGAG
>JAURXE010000123.1 GCA_030654635.1 Pseudomonas sp. | reverse complement strand
GACCAGCCTCGACAGCCCGGTGTTTCACTTTATGCGGGCACTGTTTGAGCTGAAAAAACCCATAGTCGCCGCCGTGGCCGGTTCGGCAGTCGGGATTGGCACCACCTTGCTGCTGCATTGCGACCTGGTCTATGTCAGCCGTTGCGCCAAGCTGAAGATGCCCTTTGTCAGCCTCGGCCTGTGCCCAGAGTTTGGCTCCAGCCTGATCTTGCCGCGCTTGCTCGGCCACGCCAAAGCGGCCGAGTTGCTGCTGCTGGGTGAGTCTTTTAGCGGCGCGCAAGCGGCCGAATGGGGCATTGCCAATGCAGTGCTGGACGATGGCGCCGCGACACTGGCCAAGGCCCGCGAGATGGCCCTGCGCTTTAGCCAATTGGCGCCGTCGGCGGTCGAAGTCAGCAAGCGCCTGATGCAAGCGCCGGGACGGGAAGAGTTGCGCCAGGTGATCATCGAAGAGGGCGAACTGTTCGGCCAACGCCTGCGCACCCCCGAGGCCACCGAAGCCTTGTCGGCCTTTATGCAGAGGCGTAAACCGGATTTCTCCAAGTTCGTTTAAGTGCTGTATTGCACCCACAAAAAAGCCCGCATCACTGGATGCGGGCTTTTTTGTGGGTACTGACTTTTTGAGCTATGCAGCTATTGGCTGCTGATCAGTACACCGCAGCGCACCACCGATTTATGTCCCTGACGTTCAAGGGTCAGCGGAAAGCGGCTGGTGATGGCCCAGCCTTTGGCCAGTAGCTGCTCAATGTGCGCACGCATGGCGTTAAATTCGCGTTGTTCAGCTCGTGCAAGTTCCATTGCGGTGTCGCTCCTTTTTAATCAATCCTCGTGCGCCTGCCAGCGTGGACTTGCTTGGCGTGCTCAGCGCAGAGAATAAAGCCTAGATATTGCAGCGTGGTGTCAGGCTGCCCGGCAATGCTACCTAGTTATTTGGTGATTGTGCAGCTTGTTGCGCAGCTTTTTGCCTGGCCAAATCGTAGGCAATAAAAAACCGGCGCTAGGGCCGGTTCTCTGGTTTGTAAGCTTGGTAGAAGCTTACAGATACTGCTATTTGGTGCCCCGAGGGAGACTCGAACTCCCACTCCTTTCGAAAACGGATTTTGAATCCGCCGCGTCTACCATTCCGCCATCAGGGCTCAGTGGGCGCGAATTCTAGAGACGGTTATGGATTCTGTCAATGCGTTCGCGTGGTCTATTTTCACTATTTCCGTTAGACTTTGCCGCCCGATAAAACGACCTTTTTAACATGCGCGTTGCTGATTTTAACTTCGAGCTGCCCGAAGCCCTGATTGCCCGTCACCCGCTGGCGGTGCGCAGTGCTAGCCGTTTGCTGACCCTGGATGGGCCGAGCGGGGCGTTGGCCCATCGGCAGTTTCCCGATTTGCTCGAGCATTTGCGCCCGGGCGATTTGATGGTGTTCAACAACACGCGGGTAATCCCTGCGCGTTTGTTCGGCCAGAAAGCCTCCGGCGGCAAGCTTGAAATACTGGTTGAGCGGGTGCTCGACAGCCGTCGGGTAATGGCCCATGTACGTGCCAGCAAAGCGCCCAAGCCCGGCTCGATGATAATGCTCGATGGCGGCGCCCAGGCCGAGATGCTCGCCCGTCACGACGCCTTGTTTGAGCTGCGCTTTAGCGAGCCGGTATTGCCGCTGCTCGAGCGCGTCGGCCATATGCCGTTGCCCCCTTATATAGACCGCCCCGATGAGGCCGCCGACCGCGAGCGTTATCAGACCGTCTACGCCGACCGTGCCGGTGCCGTGGCGGCGCCCACCGCGGGCTTGCACTTTGATCAGGCGTTGCTGGCGGCGATTGCTGAGCTTGGGGTCGAGAGCGCGTTTGTCACCTTGCACGTCGGCGCCGGTACTTTTCAGCCGGTGCGCGTCGAGCGTATCGAAGACCATCACATGCACAGCGAATGGCTGGAGGTTGATGCCTCGGTGGTGGCCGCCGTTGAAGCCTGCAAGGCGCGCGGCGGGCGGGTGATTGCCGTCGGCACTACCAGCGTACGCTCGCTGGAAAGCGCCGCGCGCGATGGCGTGCTCAAGCCCTTTAGTGGCGATACCGATATTTTTATCTACCCAGGCCGGCCTTTCCATGTGGTCGATGCCTTGGTGACCAACTTCCATTTACCGGAGTCGACCCTGTTGATGCTGGTGTCGGCCTTTGCCGGTTATCCCGAGACCATGGCCGCCTATAAGGTGGCGATTGAGCAGGGTTATCGTTTTTTTAGTTACGGTGATGCGCTGTTTATCACCCGCAACCCCGCGCCGCGCGGGCCTGAGGAATCTGTATGACGCGCACTTGCCGCATGTCTTTTGAATTGTTGGCGACCGATGGCCGCGCTCGTCGTGGTCGTTTGACCTTTCCCCGTGGCGTGGTGGAAACCCCGGCATTTATGCCAGTGGGCACCTACGGCACAGTTAAGGGCATGTTGCCGCGCGATATAGTCGCCACCGGTGCGCAGATGATTCTCGGCAACACCTTTCACCTGTGGCTGCGTCCCGGCACCGAGGTGATCAAAAAGCACGGCGACCTGCATGACTTTATGCAGTGGCAAGGCCCGATCCTCACCGACTCCGGTGGTTTTCAGGTGTTCAGCCTGGGCGCCATGCGCAAGATCAAGGAGGAAGGCGTGTACTTCGCCTCACCCGTCGATGGCGCCAAGGTGTTTATGGGCCCGGAGGAGTCGATGCAGGTGCAGCGCGACCTGGGCTCCGACGTGGTGATGATTTTTGATGAGTGCACCCCTTATCCCGCCGATGAAGAGGTAGCGCGGGTGTCCATGGAACTGTCGCTGCGTTGGGCGCAGCGCTCCAAAGACGCTCATGCCGACAACACCGCAGCGTTGTTTGGCATAGTCCAGGGCGGCATGCATCAGGATCTACGCCTGCGCTCGCTGGCGGGCTTGAATGAAATCGGCTTCGACGGCTTTGCCATTGGCGGGTTGTCGGTGGGCGAGCCGAAAGAGGAGATGATCCGGATCCTTGATTTTCTGCCGCCGCAGCTGCCCGCCGACAAACCACGTTACTTGATGGGCGTTGGCAAACCAGCCGACTTGGTTGAGGGTGTGCGCCGTGGCGTGGACATGTTCGACTGCGTCATGCCGACCCGCAATGCCCGTAATGGGCATCTGTTTGTCGACACCGGGGTGTTGAAGATTCGTAACGCCGTGCACAAACACGATGAGTCGCCGCTGGACCCAACCTGTGACTGCTACACCTGCGCTAATTTCTCCCGTGCCTATCTGCATCATCTGGATAAGTGCGGCGAAATGCTGGGCAGTATGTTGAATACAATCCACAACTTGCATCACTACCAGCAGCTAATGGCTGGTTTGCGCGAGGCAATTCAACAGGGTACATTGGCCGCCTTCGTGGATGCCTTCTATGCTCGGCGCGGGTTAGAAACACCGCCGTTGGACTAAGTAAATCCGAGATATATCGCCCTTAATATCGCCTTTATAGGAGTGCAACATGAGCTTTTTGATTTCTTCAGCTTTTGCTGATGGCGTAGCCCCGGCTGCAGCTGCCCCAGGTGGCGAATACATTCAATTTCTGTTCCTGGGTGGTTTCGTGGTCATCTTTTATTTGATGATCTGGCGGCCACAGGCCAAGCGCGCCAAAGAACAGAAGAACCTACTGGGCAACCTGCAAAAGGGTGACGAAGTGGTTACCGCAGGCGGCATCGCCGGCAAGATCGTCAAGGTTACCGACGAGTTCGTAGTGCTTGAGGTGTCCAACACCGTTGAGCTGAAAGTTCAGAAGTCGGCCATTGCCGCGACCCTGCTCAAGGGCACGCTGAAAGCCATCTGATTCCTGTTTATAAAACATAAACATAAATACCGACGGGGCGCGCAAGGCGCCCCGCGTCATAAGCGGGCGGCGTCATGCTCAATAAATACCCTCTGTGGAAGTACCTGCTGATCCTCGCAGTGTTGGCGATTGGCTTTATCTATAGCGCGCCAAATCTGTATCCAGACGATCCGGCTATTCAGGTCAGCGGTGCCAGCACCACGCTGCAGATCAGTCAGGCTGATCTCGAGCGCATCAATAAGGCCCTGGGCGATGCCGGCGTCGGCGTCAAATCGGCTGTCTTGGCGAAAGAGGGTAAGGCCGGACTGATCCGTCTGCTGAAAAAAGACGACCAACTGCCCGCCAAAGACGTAGTGCGTAAAGTGCTTGGCGATGATTACGTGGTGGCCTTGAACCTTGCTCCAACCACGCCGCAGTGGTTGCGTGCGGTGGGCGCCAGCCCGATGAAACTCGGTCTGGACCTGTCTGGCGGTGTGCACTTCCTGCTGGAAGTGGACATGGACAAAGCCATTGCCGCCCGGATGAAGGTCTACGAGGGCGAGATTAAAGGCATGCTGCGCAAAGAGCACCTGCGTTATCGCAGCCTGCCGCAGCAGACTGCCGCGATTAACCTAGGTTTCACTGATGCAGCGCAGCTGGAAACCGCTCGCAGCCTGATTCAAAAGAGCTTTAGCGATTTTGCCCTGACCACCACCGAGCGTAATGGTTTGCAGGTGCTGAACTTGGCGCTGACGCCGGCCAAGATCACCGAAATTCGCGAATACTCGATCAAGCAAAACTTGACCACGGTGCGTAACCGCGTCAACGAACTGGGCGTGGCCGAACCGCTGGTACAGCGTCAAGGCGCTAACCGCATTGTGGTTGAGCTGCCAGGCGTGCAAGACACCGCCGAAGCCAAGCGGATTCTCGGCAAGACCGCCAACCTGGAATTTCGTCTGGCTGCCGAAGCCGATGCGGGCAAGGCCACCACTGAATCCTTTGAGTTTCGCGAGGCGGGCCGGCGTCCGGTGCCGCTGGAGCGTGGCTTGATCATTACCGGTGACCAGGTCACCGATGCTCAGGCCAGCTTCGATGAGAACGGTCGCCAGCAGGTGAACATCCGTCTCGATGGTCACGGTGGTGACCTGATGAACCGCGCTACCCGCAATAACGTCGGGCGCAGCATGGCGGTGATCTTTATCGAGCAAAAGCCGCTGACCAAGTACGTCAAGCAGCTGGTCGACGGCGTCGAAAAAGAAGTGCCGGTACAGACCTTTAAAGAAGAGAAAAAGATCATCAGCCTGGCGACCATTCAGTCGCCGCTCGGCAGTCAGTTCCGCATCACCGGTCTAGACGGTGCGGGCGAGTCTTCGGAGCTGGCGTTGCTGCTGCGCGCCGGTGGCTTGGCCGCGCCCATGTACTTTGCTGAAGAACGCACCGTTGGCCCGAGCCTGGGTGCCGATAATATCGTTAAGGGCATCGACGCTTCGTTGTGGGGCATGCTGTTTGTGTCGATCTTCATCATCGCCATCTATCGCTTCTTTGGCGTACTGGCCACAGTAGCGCTGAGCCTGAACATGGTCATGCTGTTGGCGCTGATGTCGTGGCTGGGTGCCACCCTGACCCTGCCCGGTATCGCCGGCATCGTGTTAACCATGGGTATGGCGGTGGATGCCAACGTGCTGATCTTCTCGCGGATCCGCGAGGAGCTGGCCTCCGGCATGAGTGTGCAGCGGGCCATCAATGAAGGTTTCGATCGGGCCTTTACCGCCATCATCGACTCCAACCTGACCACCTTGCTGGTTGGCGGCATCTTGTTTGCCATGGGCACTGGCCCGGTGAAAGGCTTCGCGGTGACCATGTCACTGGGTATCTTCACCTCGATGTTCACCGCGATAGTGGTGACCCGCGGCATGGTCAATCTGATCTTCGGCGGCCGTGACTACAAGAAATTGTGGATTTAAGGGGTAATCATGTTACGTACGATAAATTTTATGGGCGTGCGCAATCTTGCGTTCGCCATGACCATGTTGCTGACCGTGTTGGCGCTGGGCAGCTGGTACTACAAGGGCTTGAACTGGGGGCTGGATTTCACCGGCGGTACCCTGATTGAGCTGACTTACGAGAAGCCGGCCGATCTGAATCAGGTTCGCACCCAGCTGGAAAAAGCAGGCTACGAAGATGCTGTGGTGCAGAGCTTCGGCGCCAGCACCGATGTACTGGTGCGCATGCCGGGCGATGATCCACAGCTAGGCAATCGCATCGCGGCGGCGCTGCTGTTGGCCGATGCGAGTAACCCTGGCGAAGTTAAGCGGGCTGAGTTCGTTGGCCCGCAAGTCGGTGAAGAACTGCGCGACCAGG
>JAURXE010000119.1 GCA_030654635.1 Pseudomonas sp. | reverse complement strand
GGCCTGGCTGTGGAGCTGGCCGCCGCGCGCATCAGCAAGGCCGAGTTGGACAACTTGCAGGCGTGTATCGAACGGATGGAAACGGCGCTGCGCGCGCGCGATGTGCAGGCCTATCTGAGTGACAACAGTCAGTTCCACCTGTGGCTTTACCAGGCCTGTGGCAACCCGGTGTTGCTGCGGCTTATCGAGTCGCTGTGGCTGCAGGTCGGTCCGTTTTTCAATCGGCTGTTCACCGAGGCCGACCTGTCGTTGCGCCTGAATGATTTTCACGGCGACTGCCTAAAAGCCCTGCTGGCCGGCGATGGCAAGGCGGCGCGCGCGGCCATCGAACAAGACCTGAATTACTTCGGCCAGTTCCTGCTCAACTTGCTCAGTTTGGAACCCGCTGCGTCTCGGGTCCGTTAAGCTGATCGGCAGGTCGGGACCGGCTAACTACACTGACGGGACTGGAACTTTTATCAAGCAAGGATCTGTTCGATGCTCGATTACAGCCACAAGCGCTTTCTGATCGTCGATGACTTTTCCGACTTCCGCACTTCACTCAAAGCCATGTTGCGTGATTTGGGTGCCAAGGACGTGGACATGGCCGACCGTGGCGAAGATGCCCTGAGCATGTGCCGGCACAAGCGCTACGACATCATCCTGCATGACTACAACCTCGGTGCCGGCAAGAACGGTCAGCAAGTGCTGGAGGAGTTGCTGATCGGCAAGCTGATCAGCCACGAATGCATCTTTGTTATGGTCACCGCCGAGAGCAGCCAGGCCATGGTGCTTAGTGCCCTGGAACATGAGCCGGATGCCTACCTGACCAAGCCGTTCAACCGCGCCAGCCTGAGCCAGCGGCTGGACAAACTGGTGGAGCGCAAAACTGCCCTACAGCCAATTTTGCAGGCCCTCGACAAGCATGACCCGAAGGCGGTGCTGGCCGCTTGCGCCAGCCTCAGCCAGCAAGACAAACGCTACGCCTCGCTATGCCTGCGCTACCAGGCCGGCGCCCTGCGCGAACTGGGCCGTCTCGATGAGCTGGAGAAACTGCTCACCGCAGTGTTGGCCGACCGCGCTATGCCCTGGGCGTGTACGGCCATGGGCAGTTTGCTGCAGGCGCTTGGGCAATTGCCGCGCGCCCAGCAAGTTTATGAGCAGGCGTTAAAAAGCTTTCCGATGTTGCCCGGGCTCTACGATGGTCTGGCCGCAGTGTTGACGGCGCAGGGTGAGAGTCAGCGCGCGCAAGGCTTGCTGGAGGAGGCCGTGAAGCTGTCGCCGATGGCCATTCGCCGGCAAATGCAACTGGGCAAGCTGGCGCTGGAAAACGACGATTTTGGCATCGCCTCCAAGGCGTTTCGCAGTGCGGTCGAGCAGGGCCGCACCTCCTGCTTCAAGAACCCGGAAAACTACCTCGGGCTGACCCAGGCCCTGACCGGCCAAGCGGTCGATGGCAGCTTGGATAAACGCCTGCAGCTGGACATCAATCAGACCATCAGCGAGCTACAAAAAACCTACAGCAATGATCAGGCGGTGCAGGTACGCGCCCGCCTGGCCCATGCCAGCAGCCTGGTGCTGTCCGGCGATGCCGCGCAAGCTAAGAAACTTACCGAAGAGGCGGTGGCGCGGCTGGCCGAACTGGAGTCGTTTTTTTCCGCCGAGGCCGCCATGGCGGTGGCCAGTCAGTTGCGCGAGCTGGGGCAGCCAGAGGCCAGCGATACCCTGCTGAAAAACTGCGTCGAGATCTACGGCGATGACCCAGCGGTGATGCAGGGCATCGCGCTGCAAACCAGCGATCCGGCCATCCTCGGCAGTGGCCTGCAGGCGCTGGAGCTCAACCGTGAAGGCGTGCGCAGCTACCAGCAAGGCGAGCACGGCCAGGCCCTGGAGCATTTTCGTGCGGCCCTGGCGTTGCAGCCGAAAAACATCAGCATGGCGCTGAATACCGCCCAGTCGTTATTGCGCCTTGGTCAGCAGCTTACGCCGGCGCTGCTTGAGGAATGCCGAGCGTGCCTGGAGGTGGTGCGGATCATGCCGGAGAACGATCCACGTTTTACCCGCTACCAAAAACTGCGGCACAAGGCGTTCGGCGATGAGTGACGAGCGCAGCGGGCTGGAGTTCTCTACGGTGATCGCCTCCACCGTGCATGACATGAAAAACTCCCTGGCTTTACTCATCCAAACCCACAACCAGTGGCTGCCGCAGTTGCCGCCAGAGCTGCTGCACAGCCGTGAGCACGGCATCATCGAGTACGAGTTCGCCCGCCTTAACGGCATGTTGGTGCAATTGCTGGGGCTGTACAAACTGGGCATCAACCAGCTGCCTTTACGCCCGGCCTACCATGAGTTGGAAGACTTTATCCAAGCCCAGTTGGCGCGCCATCAGGAGGTGCTGGAAAGCCGGCATATCAAGGCCCGTTGTGAGGTCGCGGAGTTTGGCCTGATGGGCTTTTTCGACCAGGAACTGCTGGCCTCGGTGGTGGCCAATATCATCACCAACTCGATCCGCTATGCCCGCAAGGACCTGTTGGTACGCGCTTGGGAAGAAGAGGGCGTGTTGGTGCTGGCGATCTGCGACGACGGCGAGGGCTACCCGGCGGCCATGCTCGCCGAACAGTCGGACTATGTCCTTAGCCTCAATCACAGCACTGGCAGCACCGGCCTGGGGCTGTATTTTGCCGGCCGCATCGCCGCCCTGCATGGACGCCATGGCGTGCAAGGCCATATCGAAATCCGCAACGGCGCGCCCCTGGGCGGTGGCGAGTTCCGCATCTACCTGCCGTGAGCCAATTGCGTAGGGTGGGCTTCAGCCCACCCTACAAAAGCTGCAACCTGCGCAACACATCACGAGGACATCGCCTTTCACGCGGCCTGTTGAGTCGAGGTTGTCGCCGGAAAACTCAACTCTCCAGCCATACGTCGCGGGCCCAGTGCCAGACCGAGTCCCAGGTCTCGTCGGTCAGTTCGGCTTCGGCGCCGGACCACAGGGTGACTTCGCCTTCGACGTCCACCACGTAGTAGTCGTCGCCGTCTTGGCAGATCGGCACCAGGTCGCGCGGCACGCCCAGGCTCCAGGCGGTGGCGGTGACTTCCGGCAGGTAGGTGTGCGATTGCGGATCGCTGGCGGTGACGGGTTCCAAGCGGCCGTAGACCACGTCGCTGACTTTGAGCAGAAACTCGCGCAGCTCGAACGGCAGGTGAATCAGCAGCTGTTCTTGAATCTCGACCAGCACTTCTTCTTCGGGTAACTCCAGCGGCACCGGTACGCTTTCGTTGAGTTCACGCAGTTGTTCGATGACTTCTTCCAAGGCCTGAGTCTCCAGTTGAAAAGTAGCTTTAATAGCGATTTATGGAGCGCCGGGAAACTGCGCTGGCAGTATGGCGACAGAGTTTAACAGGCTCATCCGTGCATGGCCGTGAATGGCTGGAGCGGTAGGGGTCATGAATTTGCTGCTATGGTCGATAAATACAGTGATGACCTTGGCGCATAGCCGGATGGGAATGCAGCATGAAAAGCGAATCTGAACCGAGCAGCGATGCCGTCCTGAGCGACGCGGAGCGTCTGCTCCTGCTGGAAAAATCCGTCAAACTGAACCGGCTGATTCTGCTGGGTCTGGCCGGGGTAGTGCTGGTCATCGTGCTGGTGACGGTGATAGTGCAAAGCGTGAATCTGATGAGCAGCGACCCCGTCGATGAAACGGTGGTGCAGATCGATGAGTTGAAAAAGCAGCTGCACAGCGTGCAAGGCGATCTAGGTTCGCTGCAAGAGCGACTAGATAAGCAAGAAGCGCAGCTGGCGCAAGTGGCCCAGCAGCAAACCGGCAATCTGGCCGGCATCCTCAAACCGACCCAAGACCCGGGCACGGTCGAGCAGTTGTCGAAAACCCTGCTCGGGCAG
>JAURXE010000115.1 GCA_030654635.1 Pseudomonas sp. | reverse complement strand
TTTTAATCACCCCGGCCTTGGGCGCGGGGATTTCCATGCTGGCTTTGTCCGACTCCAGCGTCAGCAGGCTTTGATCGGCTTCAATCCGATCACCGACTTTCACCATCAGTTCAATCACTTCACCCTCACCGTTGCCGATATCGGGTACGCGAATTAGTTCACTCACAATGCGTCTCCTTAGCAGTCCAGTGGGTTGCGTTTTTCGGGGTCGATGCCGAACTTGGCGATGGCCTCGGCCACCACTTTTGGTTCGACATCGCCACGGTCGGCCAGTGCCTCGAGGGCTGCCAGCACCACGAAATAACGGTCAATCTCAAAGAAGTGCCGGAGTTTTTTGCGGCTGTCGCTGCGCCCAAAGCCATCGGTGCCGAGCACTTTGTATTCTTTGCTCGGTACCCATTGGCGGATCTGCTCGGCAAACAGCTTCATATAGTCGGTGGAGGCGATGACCGGCCCCTTGCGACCGCTCAGGCACTGTTCGACGTAGCTCTGCTGTGGCTTTTGCTGCGGGTGCAGGCGGTTGTTGCGTTCCACCGCCAGGCCTTCGCGGCGCAGTTCGTTGAAGCTGGTGACGCTCCACACATCGGCGCCGACGTTGAACTCCTCGCGCAAAATCTTCGCCGCTTCGCGCACTTCCCGCAGGATGGTGCCGGAGCCGAGCAGTTGCACGTGGTAGGCGGCGTCTTTCTTGTCTTCTTCGAGCAGGTACATGCCCTGGATGATGCCGTTTTCGGCGCCCTCCGGCATGGCCGGTTGCATGTAGGACTCGTTCATCACGGTGATGTAATAGAACACGTCCTGTTGCAGTTCGGTCATCTGGCGCATGCCCTCGCGGATGATCACCGCCAGTTCATAGCCATAGGTCGGATCGAAGGTGCGACAGTTGGGGATGGTCGAGGCCAGCAAGTGGCTGTGACCGTCTTCGTGTTGCAGACCTTCGCCGTTCAGGGTGGTGCGTCCGGCGGTGCCGCCAATCAAAAAGCCCCGGGTGCGGCTGTCGCCGGCGGCCCAGGCCAGGTCGCCAATCCGTTGGAAGCCGAACATCGAATAGAAGATGTAGAACGGCAGCATCGGCTGGTTGTGGCTGCTGTAAGAGGTGCCAGCGGCGATAAACGACGACATGGCGCCGGCTTCGTTGATGCCCTCTTCGAGGATCTGGCCCTTCTTGTCCTCGCGGTAGAACATCACCTGGTCTTTATCGACCGGCTCGTACAGCTGGCCGACCGAGGAGTAGATGCCGAGCTGGCGGAACATCCCTTCCATGCCGAAGGTACGGGCTTCGTCGGGGATGATCGGCACGATGCGCGGGCCGATTTCCTTGTCCTTGACCAGCTGCGAGAGAATTCGCACGAAGGCCATGGTGGTGGAAATTTCACGCTCGCCCGAGCCGTCGAGAATCGCCTTGAGCGACTCCAGCGGTGGCGTCGGGATGCTGAAGCTCTTCGCGCGGCGCTGCGGCAGATAACCGCCGAGTGCGGCGCGGCGTTCGTGCAGGTATTTGTATTCGGCGCTGCCTTCCTCGGGTTTGAAGAACGGAAGGTTTTCCAGCTGGTCGTCTTTGACCGGGATGTCGAAGCGGTCGCGGAATTTCTTCAGGCTGTCGACGTCGACTTTCTTGGTGTTGTGCGCGGTGTTCTTCGCTTCACCGGCGCCGGTGCCATAACCCTTGATGGTCTTGGCCAGCACCACGGTCGGCTGCTCTTTATGGTTAACCGCCTGGTGATAGGCCGCGTACATTTTGTACGGGTCGTGGCCGCCACGGTTGAGCTTCCAGATCTCATCGTCGGACAGGTCTTCGACCATCGCCTTGAGTTCCGGCGAGTTAAAGAAGTGTTCACGGACGAAGGCGCCGTCTTTGGCCTTGTAGTTCTGGTACTCGCCGTCGATGACTGCGTCCATCCGCCGCTGCAGGATGCCGTCTTTGT
>JAURXE010000113.1 GCA_030654635.1 Pseudomonas sp. | reverse complement strand
AATACAAATCGGCACGAAAGCGCCCCTGGTCGGCGGCGTGGCGCAGGTCTTCCTTGCTGGCGGCGATGATGCGGATATCCAGCGGGATCAGCTGATTGCCACCGAGGCGCTCGACCACCCGCTCTTGCAGCAGGCGCAGCAGTTTGACCTGCACATCTAAACTCATGCTTTCGATTTCATCGAGAAACAGGGTGCCGCCATTGGCGAACTCAAACTTGCCGATGCGGCGCTTTTGCGCACCGGTAAAGGCCCCGGCTTCGTGGCCGAACAGCTCGCTCTCGACCACCGACTCGGCCAGGGCGCCGGCGTTGATGGCGACGAAAGGCCCGTTGCGGCGGCTGGGATGGTCGTGCAGGGCGCGGGCCACCACCTCCTTGCCGGCGCCGGTTTCGCCGAGAATCAGCACGTCGGTGTCGATCGCCGCCAGGGCGCCGAGTTGCTCGCGCAGCCGCTGCATGGCCGGCGACTGGCCGAGCAGGCGGGCGCTGAGTTGCTGGCGGTCGGCCAGGGCCAGGCGCAGGCTGCGGTTCTCCAGTTGCAGTTGGCGCATGGCTAGGGCGCGGCGCACGCTGGCCAGCAGGTCGTCACTGGGGAAGGGTTTTTCCAGGAAATCGAAGGCGCCGGCGCGCATCGCCTGCACCGCCATGGGCACATCGCCATGGCCGGTGATCAAAATTACCGGCAGCTGCGGGTCTTGTTGGTGCAACTGTTCAAGCAGCTGCAGGCCGTCAATCCCGGGCATACGAATGTCGCTGACCACCACTCCGGGCCAGTCGGTGCCAATCCGCTCGGCCAGGCCGCGGGCATCGGCCAGGCTGCTGACCTTGAAGCCGGCCAGGTCCAGGGTCTGGCTCAGGGCCTGGCGCAGGTGCGGGTCGTCGTCGATCAACAGCACCTGGCTGTGCTCCAGCGGTTTGGCAGCAGTGCTCATGGTGGACTCATGGTGGTTAGGTCTTCGGTGGATTGGCCGCTGCTGCCGCTGGCGGCATGCTGCAGATAGAGGGTCAGCAGGGCGCCGCCGGCGGGGTGATTGGCCAGGGATAATTTACCGCCCAGGGCGCCGATCAGGTTGTCGCAGATGGCCAGGCCCAGGCC
>JAURXE010000111.1 GCA_030654635.1 Pseudomonas sp. | reverse complement strand
GCCGGTAAATACAATGTCCCGCTGCGCGTGCTGCACAGCTTCCAAGAAGGCCCGGGCACCCTAATTACTATTGATGAAGAGGAATCCATGGAACAGCCGATCATTTCCGGTATCGCCTTCAATCGTGACGAAGCCAAGTTGACCGTGCGCGGTGTGCCGGATATTCCGGGTGTGGCCTTCAAGATTCTTGGACCGGTCAGTGCCGCGAATATTGAAGTGGATATGATCGTGCAAAATGTAGCGCACGATAAGACCACTGATTTCACCTTCACCGTGCACCGTAACGACTATCAGGCGGCTATGCAGGTGCTGGAGCAGACCGCTCAAGAGCTAGGCGCGCGTGAAGTCAGTGGCGACATTAAAATCGCCAAGGTCTCGATCGTCGGCGTCGGCATGCGCTCGCACGCTGGTGTTGCCAGTCGTATGTTCGAAGCTCTGGCGAAAGAAACCATTAATATTCAGATGATCTCGACCTCGGAAATCAAGGTTTCCGTGGTGATTGAGGAGAAATATCTGGAGCTGGCGGTGCGTGCGTTGCACACTGCCTTCGAGCTAGATGCCCCGGCTAAGTCGGGCGAATAAAGTCTGTATCTGAACGGCGCGGTAGCGGATGCGCCATTCTTCAATGTTGATCGGTGTAACTAGGCTTTCTTTCTGTCTACACTGATCAATGCATAGGTGAAGGTCTGCGCTGCTTTATTTTCGTGCGGGCCGTCTGTATTTATAACTTTTCAGACTGCGGTCTTGTGCTGAAATTGCTAAGGAGAAGGGAATGCTAATTCTAACGCGTCGGGTCGGAGAGACCTTGATGGTTGGTGATGAAGTCACAGTCACAGTGTTGGGCGTAAAAGGTAATCAGGTGCGCATTGGTATCAATGCACCTAAGGATGTTGCCGTTCACCGTGAAGAGATTTACCAGCGCATCCAAAATGAGAAGGGTGAAGAACCAAGCCATTAATTTTTATCAATTTTTGGCTTTGCAAACGGTAAAAACGCGGTTAAGATACGCCCCGTGTTGCGGAGAGGTGGCCGAGTGGCCGAAGGCGCTCCCCTGCTAAGGGAGTACATCTCATAAGGGTGTCGGGGGTTCGAATCCCCCCTTCTCCGCCATTATTTGTGTTGTAGGCTAGTGCTGATTTTTCCAGTGTTATCTGTAAGTTGTTGAGACTTATATGGTTTTACTTGATTTTGATGTTTCGATGGCTATAATGCGCAGGGTTGTTGCACTCATAGCTCAGCTGGATAGAGTACTCGGCTACGAACCGAGCGGTCGGTGGTTCGAATCCACCTGAGTGCACCATATTGTTGTTTCAGTCGCTGCGTTTACGGCGATGAGGCACGAGTA
>JAURXE010000100.1 GCA_030654635.1 Pseudomonas sp. | reverse complement strand
ATGCCCAGCAGCCACCAGAAATTGGGCTGCACAAAGCTGGCCAAAATAATCAGCAAATACAGCACCGGCAGACCCGACCAGACCTCTAGAAAGCGCTGGCCGAGTAAGTCTACCCAGCCGCCGTAAAAGCCCTGCAGCGCGCCGGCAAACACGCCGATGATCGAGCTGAGCAGAGTCAGGGTCAGGGCAAACAATACGGTGATCCGAAAACCGTAGATCAGCCGCGCCAGCACGTCGCGGCCTTGGTCATCGCTGCCCAGCCAGTTGGCGGCTGAAGGCGGGGCGGGGGCCGGGACCTTGAGGTCATAGTTGATGCTGTTGTAGCTGAACGGGATGACTGGCCAGAGCATCCAGCCGTCTTTGGCGCTGATCAGTTCGCGCACATAGGGGCTCTTGTAGTTGGCCTCCAGGGGGAATTCGCCGCCAAACACGGTTTCTGGGTAGCGCTTGGCGATGGGAAAGTACCAGTCGCCCTGGTACTCCAGCAGGAGCGGTTTATCGTTGGCAATTAACTCGGCGCCCAGGCTCAGGGTGAATAAAGCCATAAACAACCAGAGCGACCACCAGCCGCGTTTATTGGTTTTAAAGCGCGCAAAGCGCCGGCGATTAAGGGGGGAGAGGGTCATCTCAATTCTCCCGACTGCTGAAATCGATGCGCGGATCAACCAGGGTGTAGGTGATGTCGCTGACCAGTTTCATGATTAGACCGAACAAGGAGAAAATAAACAAAGTGCCAAATACCACTGGATAGTCGCGGTTGACGATCGACTCAAAACCTAACAGGCCGAGGCCGTCGAGGGAAAAGATCACCTCCACCAGCATCGAGCCGGTAAAGAAAATCCCTAGCACCGCCGCTGGTAAGCCGGCGATCACCAGCAACATTGCATTGCGGAAAATGTGCCCGTATAGCACGGCGTTTTCGGTCAGGCCTTTGGCGCGGGCGGTGACCACGTATTGCTTGTTGATCTCATCGAGAAAACTGTTTTTGGTCAGAAAGGTCAGGGTCGCGAAGTTGCCGATGACTAGGGCGGTGACCGGTAGCGTCAGGTGCCAGAAGTAGTCGCCAATTTTGCCCAACAAGCTCAACTCGTCAAAGTTGTTGGAGGTCAGTCCGCGCAGCGGGAACCAGTCAAAGTAACTGCCGCCGGCAAACACCACGATCAATAAGATGGCGAACAGAAAGCCGGGGATCGCGTAGCCAATGATGATCGCCGAGCTGTCCAGATATCGAAATTGCTGTTGTGCCGGGTGGCTTTGGCAATCCCCAATGGGATAGAAATCAGGTAGGTGATTAACGCGCTCCACAGCCCCAGGGAGATCGATACCGGCATCTTCTCGATGATCAGATCGGTGACCTTGGCATCGCGGAAAAAGCTTTCGCCAAAGTCCAAGTGCAGGTAATTCACCAGCATCAGCCAGAAGCGCTCGCTGGCTGGTTTGTCGAAGCCGTACATATGTTCGATTTCGCTGATCAATTCAGGGTCCAGACCCTGGGCGCCACGGTAGTTTGAACCGCCCACGGCCACCTCTGAGCCACCGCCGGAGATGCGCCCAGTGGCACCGCCCGCCGCTGCCTCGAAACCTTCGAGCTTGGCGATCATCTGCTCGACCGGGCCGCCGGGTGCGGCCTGGACGATCAGAAAGTTGATCAGCAATATACCAAGCAGGGTGGGGATGATCAGCAGCAAGCGGCGAACAATATAAGCCAGCATCTTATTGCTCCGTGCTTGCAGATTGAGCCGCTGGCGCCGGCTCGGTAGCCGGTTTAGCCCACCAGGTCGTCAGGCCAAGGTCATACAGGGGCGTTACCTTTGGGTGTTCAAATTGACTCCAGTACGCCACCCGCCAGGTTTTGATATGCCAGTTGGGGATCACGTAGTAACCCCACTGCAGGGCGCGATCGAGGGCTTTGCTGTGGTCAATCAGGCTTTGCCGGGAGTCAGCATTGATCAGGCCCTCGACCAGGCTGTCGACGGCCGGGTCTTGCAGGCCAATAAAGTTGCGGCTGCCGGGTTTGTCGGCGCTGGAGGAGTGCCAGTACTCGCGCTGCTCATTGCCGGGGGAGTTGGACTGACCAAATCCGCCGACTATCAAGTCGTAGTCACGTGAACGAAGACGGGTAATGTATTGCGACACGTCGACTCGGCGAATTTCCAGCTCGATGCCAAGGTCGGCGAGGTTGCGTTTGAAGGGCAGCAACACGCGCTCGAAATCGATCTGGGCGAGCAAGAATTCAAACTTCACCGGTTTACCCGTGGCGTCGACCATCTTGTCATCGACAATTCGCCAGCCGGCTTCTTGCAGCAATTGATAGGCGCGCCGCTGCTGGTCGCGAATGATGCCGCTGGCATCGCTGCTGGGCAGGCTAAAGGCTTGGGTAAAGAGCTTGGGGTCGAGCTTGTCGCGCAACGGTTCGAGGATTTTCAGCTCATTACCGGTTGGCAGGCCGGTGGCCGATAGCTCGGAGTTCTCGAAGTAACTACGGGTGCGGGTGTAAGCGCCGTTGAATAATTGCTTGTTGGTCCATTCAAAATCGAGCAGCAGGCTCAGCGCCTCGCGCACGCGGCGGTCTTGGAAAATCGGTCGGCGGATATTGAAGACAAAACCCTGCATGCCGGTGGGATTGAGGTTGAGAATTTGCTCCTTGACCAGGCG
>JAURXE010000098.1 GCA_030654635.1 Pseudomonas sp. | reverse complement strand
GCAACCAGGGTTCCAGCGGCGCCGGCCAGAGCAGCAGCTCGGCGGCCTTGGCCTCAGTGCAACCAGCATCGACTTGCCAGCCCTGGGGATTCAGCCAAATGCGCTGCTGCAAGCCCAAGCCCAGGGGTTGATCGGCTGCCTGCAAAGTCGGCGGTGTGGTGCCGTCCAGGGTCCAAGCAAAACGTTGCCGGCGGCAGTTGGGATCGTCCTTATTCAGCGGCTGGCCCAGCGGCCAACAGATGGCCGCCACACCGATACTGGCCGGCACCGCCTCCACCGGTTGTGGGATGCCGCGCTGGCTGTCGCGATTGACCAGCAGGTCATGCACTTGCAGCATCAGCGGGGCGGCCGACGCCAGGCCAAACTGACCGGGCACCGGAGTGCCATCCGGGCGGCCGATCCAGATGCCAATCAAGTAACGTGGGCCAACCCCAAGCGCCCAGGCATCACGAAAGCCGTAACTGGTGCCGGTCTTCCAGGCTAGGCTGGGGCGTTGTTGTAATTGCGCGCGGGGGTCGCGATCGGGCCGCGCCTGACCGCTCAGGATGCGCCGGACAATCCAGGCCGAGCCCGGCGACAGCAGCCGCCGTTCGATGAGCGGATCACTCGGCTGATAGCGCAACCGCGCCGCTTTGCCGCCCTGGGCCAGGGCCCGATAGCCGCCGAGTAATTCCTCCAACTTGCTGCCGGCACCGCCGAGAATCAGCGTCAGGTTCGGTTCGGCCAGCGCCGGTAAGGCCAGCGGCACGCCGGCGCTGCGCAGTTCGCCGGCAAAGCGCTTCGGCCCGTAGGCTTCCAGCAACTGCACGGCCGGCAGGTTGAGCGAGGTGGCCAGCGCCTCACTGGCCGCCACCGGGCCGCTAAAACCGGCGGAGAAATTGCCCGGCCGATAATCGCCATAACGCCGCGGCACGTCTTGCAGCAGGGATTCGGAATGGATCAGGCCAGCGTCCAGCGCCATGCCATACAGGAACGGCTTGAGGGTTGAGCCGGGCGAGCGCTGGGCGCTGACCATGTCGACGTGGCCGAAGCGGCGCTTGTCGTTAATGTCCACCGAGCCCAGGTAGGCGCGCACCGCCATGCTCTCGTGTTCGACCACCACGATTGCCGCCGAACTGTATTCCGGCAGTCGCGCGCGCCAGCCCAGCAGCAGGTCTTCGAGGCGGCGCTGCAAGGCGGCATCGATGGTGCTGCGGATCAGCGCCGGACTGCCCGGCGTATTCAGTCGACGCGCCAGCAAGGGCGCAAGGTTCGGTTCTTGACGTGGCGCCAGCAACACCGGCTCTTCCAAGGCTTCACGAATGGCAGTCGGTGACCACAGCTGAAAGGCCGCCAAGCGTTTGAGAACTTTATCGCGGGCCGCCTGCGCCGCCTGCGGATGACGGTCCGGGCGCAGCCGGCTGGGCGCCTGGGGCAATACGGCGAGCAGTGCGGCTTCGGAGCGGGTCATGTGCAACGGTGACTTGCCCAGGTATGCCCAACTGGCCGCCGCCACGCCCTGCAAGGTGCCGCCAAACGGCGCGCGG
>JAURXE010000081.1 GCA_030654635.1 Pseudomonas sp. | reverse complement strand
AGCCTGTCGCTGGTGGCCGGCATGCATGGCCTCAAACGCAGCGTGCCGCAAGCCGAAGGGCTGGCAATGGACGATCAGGGTGATCTGTATATCGTCAGCGAGCCGAACCTGTTTTACCGGTTCAAAAAGCCACTGTTTAACTAGGGGCGTACTGGCTCTCGGCAGTACCCCCTGCTCAGCTGCCGTTTAGCGTTTAAGGGTTTTAACCCCGTCGCTGGTGCCTAGCAGCAATAGGTCGGCCGGGCGGGCGGCGAACAGGCCGTTGCAGACCACGCCGACTATGGCGGGGATTTGGCTTTCCAGCTCGGCCGGATTGACGATCGATAGGTTGAACACGTCGAGGATGATGTTGCCGTTATCGGTCACCACGCCCTCGCGATACACCGGGTCGCCGCCGAGTTTCACCAGCTGGCGGGCCACATGGCTGCGGGCCATGGGGATCACCTCAACCGGCAGCGGGAAGGCGCCGAGTACCGGCACCAGCTTGCTGGCATCGGCGATGCAGATAAAGGTCCTGGCCACTGCCGCGACGATCTTCTCGCGAGTCAGGGCCGCGCCGCCGCCTTTGATCAGGTTCAGGTGCTCGTCGCTCTCGTCGCAGCCGTCGACGTAGAACTCCAGATCGCTGGTGCTGTTGAGGTCGTAGACCGGAATGCCATGGGCTTTCAGGCGGGCGGCGGTGGCGTCGGAGCTGGCCACGGCGCCGTCGAAGTCCATCTTGTGCAGGGCCAGCGCGTCGATAAAGCAGTTGGCGGTAGAGCCGGTGCCCACGCCGATGATGCTTTTTTGATCCAGTTTTGGCCGGATAAAATCCAGCGCCGCTTGCGCCACGGCTTGCTTGAGTTGGTCTTGGGTCATGCGGCACCGAGCGAGAGAGGGTTGAGGCCGGCAATTATAGCCGCTTGCCGGGGCGGGTTGGGCGCCGGCAAACCGGATAAATCCATCAAGGCTGCCCGCCCCGGGCGTTACCTGCGTTAGACTCGCGGGCCAGCCCTTATTGCCAAGAGCCAGCCCGATGCTCGAACAGTACGTCAAAAAGATCCTCACCTCGCGCGTCTATGACGTGGCGGTAGAAACCCCGTTGCAGCCCGCGCGGCAGCTCTCCGAGCGCACCGGCAATCAGATTTTGCTCAAGCGTGAAGACTTGCAGCCGGTGTACTCGTTCAAGATTCGTGGCGCTTACAACAAGCTGGTGCAACTCTCGGCCGAAGAGTTGGCCCGCGGCGTGGTCACCGCTTCCGCCGGCAACCACGCCCAAGGGTTGGCGCTGGCGGCCAAGCACCTGGGGGTCAAGGCCACCATCGTGATGCCCAAGACCACTCCGGAAATCAAGGTCAATGGTGTGCGCTCGCGTGGCGGCAAAGTGGTGTTGCATGGCGACAGTTTCCCGGAAGCGCTGGCCTATTCACTGAAACTGGTGGACGAAAAAGGCTACGTCTATGTGCACCCCTACGACGACCCGGACACCATTGCCGGCCAGGGCACCGTGGCGATGGAAATCCTTCGTCAGCAGCCCGGCCAGTTGGACGCGATTTTCGTCCCGGTCGGTGGCGGCGGCTTGATTGCCGGTATCGCCGCCTACGTCAAATACCTGCGCCCAGAGATCAAGATCATCGGCGTTGAGCCGGATGACTCCAATTGCCTGCAGGCCGCCATGGCCGCCGGCGAGCGGGTGGTCTTGAGCCAAGTGGGTTTGTTCGCTGATGGCGTGGCGGTTGCACAGATCGGCAAGCACACCTTCGATGTCTGCAAAGACTATGTTGATGAAGTGATCACCGTCAGCACCGATGAAATCTGTGCGGCGATCAAGGATATCTACGACGACACCCGCTCGATCACCGAGCCGGCCGGCGCACTTTCGGTGGCCGGGATCAAGAAATACGTCGAGCGTGAAGGCTGCAGCGGCAAGGTGCTGGTCGGCATCGACTCGGGGGCCAACGTCAACTTCGACCGCTTGCGCCATGTGGCTGAGCGCGCCGAATTGGGCGAGAAGCGCGAGGCGATCATCGCAGTGACCATTCCCGAGCGGCCGGGCAGCTTCAAGACCTTTTGCGAGGCGCTGGGCAAGCGGCAGATCACCGAGTTCAACTACCGCTTCCACAGCAACAGCGAGGCGCACATCTTCGTCGGCGTGCAGACTCATCCGGACACCGACCCGCGCGCGGCGCTGGTGGCCAGCCTGCGCGAACAGGGTTTCCCGGTGCTGGACTTGACCGACAATGAGCTGGCCAAACTGCATATCCGCCATATGGTCGGCGGTCATGCGGCGGCGGTGCCGGATGAAGTGGTGTTTCGCTTCGAGTTCCCCGAGCGGCCGGGCGCGCTGTTTAACTTCCTGCACAAGCTCGGCGGACGCTGGAATATCTCGATGTTCCACTACCGCAACCACGGTGCAGCCGATGGCCGGGTGCTGGCCGCCTTGCAGGTGCCAGAGAGTGAGCGCCATTTGATCCCGGCGGCGCTGGATGCCATCGGTTATCCCTATTGGGATGAAACCAACAATCAGGCTTATCGGCTGTTTCTCGGCTGAACCCATGCTGGGCAACGCTACGCGGTTGCCCACCTATAAACGCGCAATACGGAACTGGAACCTAGACCATGGATAACTACCTGCTACTGAAAATCGCTCACAGCTTGCCGGCCATTCTGGTCTTCGTCGGCCTGCTGGTGCATGTGCTGATGCTCTGGAAAGCCGCCCGTGGCGGCGATGCGGCCGTGCTGCAACGCAAGTTGCGCCGCACCCGTTTGATCAGCCTGCCGCTGCTCGGCGTGCTGGCCCTGAGCCTGCCGGTGAGCGGCTGGTGCCTGGTCAATAGCGCCGGCTTGCCGCTGGGGCAATTGTGGCTGCTGGCCAGCACCGGCCTCTATGTATTGCTGATGCTGCTCGGCCTGTTGCTGGCCGGCCGTTTGGCTGCCTGGCAAGCCCTCGGCGCCACCCCGGCACCGACTTCTTTGCTGCGTTTTACCGCGGTTTACGCCGGTTTGATGGTGCTGGTGCTGCTGGCGATTTTCGGACTGATGGGCGCCAAACCGGCATGATGCAGTCGCTGTGCAACAAGGTGCTTAAGCGGCAGGACGGTGTTGCCGGATGAGTTGGTACCTGCTGCTGAAAACCCTGCATATCTTGTCGTCCACCGTGCTGTTTGGCACCGGCCTGGGTTCGGCTTATTACGCCCTGCGCGCCTGGCGTG
>JAURXE010000064.1 GCA_030654635.1 Pseudomonas sp. | reverse complement strand
GGTATTGGTCTGATGCGCCAGTTCGGCGGCGGCCAGGATATTGCCTTCCGAGACCAGCTTGAGCCAGTTGGGAATGTAGATGTGCACCTGGCACTTCCACTCGCCATACGGGTTACCGCAGCCCAGGCAGCGGTGCGCCTGATCGGCAGCTTGCGCCGGCTTGAAGGGTTCGTAAATTTCCACGAACTCCTTTTTGCGCTGGCGCAGCATCTTCTTCTTGGGATCCGCGCGCCCGACTTCGATGAACTGGAAGTCGTTATTTAGACGTTCAGTCATGAACAAAACCTCATTACGTCAGCATTCAGCCTAAGGCTTAACGCTGTAGGCAACTCAACACGGTTATCAGCGCTGGCTCCATTACTGAAGCCCAGCGCCTGTCGCCATTAATTATTGCGGGTTAGCGCGGGTGCTCGAGAGCAGTGAACCGAGGCTTGCGGCCTTAGGCTTAACCAGCCAGAACTTACGCACGTAGTCGTCCAGGTTCTCCAGCAGGTTACGACCCCAGGCGCTGTCAGTCTCGCGAACATACTCGGTCAGCACACGCTGCAGATGGCTACGATGGGCTTCAGTGGCCTCATTGTTGATCCGCTGCATTTCCACCAACTCATGGTTCACCCGGTCAACAAAGCTGTTGTCTAAGTCCAGCACGTAGGCGAAACCGCCGGTCATGCCCGAGCCAAAGTTGTAGCCCGTTTTGCCCAGTACGCAGACGAAACCACCGGTCATGTATTCGCAGCAATGGTCGCCAGTGCCTTCAACCACGGTGTGAGCACCGGAGTTACGCACGGCGAAACGCTCGCCAGCCGTACCGACGGCGAACAACTTGCCGCCGGTGGCGCCATACAAGCAGGTGTTGCCGATGATGGCGCTGTCCTGGGTTTTGAACGGGCTGCCAATCGGCGGCACTATCACCAGCTTACCGCCGGTCATGCCTTTGCCGACGTAGTCGTTGGCATCACCTTCCAGGTACAAGTTCAGGCCGCCAGCGTTCCATACACCAAAGCTCTGCCCGGCGGTGCCCTTGAAGCGGAAGGTGATCGGCGCCTTGGCCATGCCCTGGTTGCCGTGCAGCCGGGCAACTTCGCCGGACACGCGGGCACCAATTGAACGGTCGCAGTTGAAGATGTTCAGCGCAAACTCAGCGCCGGTAAGGCCGTC
>JAURXE010000176.1 GCA_030654635.1 Pseudomonas sp. | reverse complement strand
CCAACGATGCCCGGCGGGGTGACGCCGCCGATCGGCACCTTGCCGCCGGATGGGGCAACGCCAACCAGGCCTGGCGATGCAGGGCAGACAGTTGTGGCAGCACAACCTTTCCCCGCCGGCGTGCGTTGTCCGCCTGGCACGTTCGAGGACAGCTCGATGCCTGAGTTGGACGCGGGCGGATGCCGGCGGCTTGACGAGCAGTCCGCGGCTCAGCCTGGTCGATCCGAGGCACCGATCACGCCGGGGCGCGATCTGTTGGAGGACACGCAGTGGAACAGCTGGGTGGATACCAGCTACAGCCGCATCCGAGACCGGCGTGACAACCAGGATCTCGACGGCAGTGGTGGCGTGGTGCTGCTGGGCGCCGACCGCCGGGTCGACGATGCCATGGTGGCAGGCATGATGCTGTCGCTGGAAAACAGCCGTACCGATGCCTACGGCGGAGAGCAGCAAGTCGATGTGAATGGTTTCATGGTCGGTCCCTACATGGCCTATCAGCTGTCGCCGGCCTGGTCGCTGTATGCGAATTTGAACCTGGGGCATTTCAATCAGGATCAGCAGCTGTCAACGCTCAGCGGCAGTGGCGATGTGCAGCGTTATGCGCTGACCTTGAATGCGCAGGGGCAGTACGCCCTTGATGATGCGGTCTACTTGCGGCCCAAGCTCTTACTTAGCTATCTGCATAGCAGCAGTGAGGCCTATGAACTGCGGGGGGCCATCGACGGTTCGGCGATCCGTTTGCGCCTCCCCGAAAGCAGCTACAACCTCGGTGGTTTTCAGCCTTCGCTGGAGATCAGTCGGCAAGTTGAGCTCGCTGATGGATCGGTGTTTGTCCCCTATGCGGAGCTTGGGGTGAACTACGCCTTTGAGCGCCCTGACTCTGAGCCGCTGTTGGTGGCAGGGTCCGGGGCCGATGATCCGAGTCGCTTTAGCGGCCTGATGCGTCTCGGCGCGCGCACCTTGATCGGTGAGTCGAGCATGCTGGACTTCAACAGCAGTTATCAGAGCCTCGGCACCCCGGGCCTGGATGTCTGGGAGGCTGAGCTGCTGTTCTCGCATGCGTTCTGAGTGAGTACGGTGACTGGCTAAGCTGCCGCCGTAGGCTGTCGAAGCAGTCATAGGCGCTTGACGCAAGCTCAGTGCATGATCGACTCACCTTGATCCTGCAGTGAGCCGCTACCGATGAAACTCGACGTACAAGGCCGCGCGTTGGCGGTGCTGAATCGCTTGGCGCAAGCCGATTGGCCGGATCGGCTGAAGCTGCGTAAACCTTTCGAAAAACTCATTTTTCGTGGCAGTCGGGCCAGTTTTCGGTTGGCCGCGAGTCGTGCGGCCAAGGGCAGTCGTAGCCCACGGCCGCTCGATCCGGATGCCTTGTTCGACCTGGCGCTGTCCGACGAGCAGCAGATGCTGGTGGGCATGCTCGACAGTTTCGCCGCTGAGGTACTGCGCCCGGTCGCCCATGACGCCGATGCGGCTGCTGCAGTGCCGCAGACCTTGCTGACTCAGGCGCAGGAGCTGGGCCTGACGTTTTATGGTGTTAGCGAGCAGCACGGCGGCATGGCCGGCGCGCGCACCACCCTGAGCAATGCCTTGATTGCCGAGGCGCTGGCTAAGGGCGACCTGTCCTTGGCGGCGGCCTTGCTGGTGCCCTTGTCGGCGGCCAACTGCATTCGTCGCTGGGCCAGTGCCGAGCAGCAGGCGCGCTGGTTGCCGGCTTTTGTCGGCGAGCAGGCAGCGCCGCTGACGGCGATTGCGGTGAGTGAGCCAACTGTGATGTTTGATCCGCTGCGCCTTAAGACCCGCGCCAAGCGCAAGGCTGGCCACTATCTGCTGACCGGCGAAAAGTGCCTGGTGTTGCGCGGCTTGGAGGCCAGCCAGCTGATCGTCGCGGCGCAGACCAAGCAAGGTCCGGCGTTGTTTCTGCTCGATGCCGACAGTGCCGGTATTGAGCGCCGGGCCGAGCCGGCCATGGGCTTGAAGGCGACCGGCACGGCGCGGCTGGTGCTGAACAAGGTCAGGGTGCCGGCGGAAAATCGCCTGGCCGCCGAGCACTTCAACTACCAAAGCTTTCTCGACCATGCCGGCCTGGCCTGGTGCGCCCTGGCGGTCGGCACCGCCCAGGCGGCGCTGGACTATGTGATCCCTTATTGCAACGAGCGCCTGGCCTTCGGCGAGCCGATCAGCCACCGCCAGGGCGTGGCCTTTATGGTCGCCGACCTGGCCATTGAGGTGGACGCCATGCGGCTAATGGTCTGGCGCGCTTGCGCGCGGGCCGAGCAAGGGCTGCCGTTCCAGCGCGAGGCCTATTTGGCGCGTCTGCTGTGCAGTGAAAAGGCCATGCAGATTGGCACCGACGCGGTGCAGTTGCTCGGCGGCCATGGCTTCACTAAAGAGCACCCGGTTGAACGCTGGTACCGCGATCTGCGCGGTGTGGCGATTATGGCCGGCGGCCTTCAGCTTTAAGGGAGCGACACTGATGAATCTGGAAACTCCAAAGA
>JAURXE010000057.1 GCA_030654635.1 Pseudomonas sp. | reverse complement strand
GCCTGGGCTGGGCACTCTGGCTCACAAAGTGCGCAGTCGATGCACTCGTCTGGGTGAATAACCAAGAAGTTCGGGCCTTCATAAAAGCAGTCCACAGGACAGACTTCTACACAGTCGGTGTATTTGCACTTGATGCAGTTGTCGATGACGACGAAGGTCATGGTTGGTTTCTCCTCAGGCGGCGGCCAAGCAGCCCAATTTCATCGGGACTGCTTGGCTCGGCAGTTTGATGGCTCGCGGCACCAGGCTAAAAGGCCGAAGCATCTATAAAAGTGCGCGCGATTCTAACAGCTTGTCGGCAATAGCGTTAGATGCGCGTCTTCCATGTATATAACAGCTCTAGCGCACGCCGTGGACTCATATCATCGGGATTGAGTTTAGATAATTCATCCAGGATCGGGTGCGGCAGGCTGGAGAACAGATCGCTTTGCAGCGGTTTGGCTGGCGTACCGCTGTGCTGCTGGGCCATTTCGTGGGGCAGGCTGCTGGTTTCCAGGCGTGTCAAGTGCTCGCGAGCCCTCAATATCACCGGCCCTGGCACTCCGGCCAGCTGTGCAACGGCCAAGCCATAACTTTGGCTGGCTGGGCCTGGCAGTACATGGTGCAAGAAGATGATCCGCTCGTTGTGCTCGGTGGCGTTCAGGTGCACGTTAGCCACCAGCGGCTCGCTTTCCGGCAGCACGGTCAGCTCAAAGTAGTGGGTGGCGAACAAGGTGTAAGCGCGCAACTTAGCCAGCTGCTCGGCGGCTGCCCATGCCAGCGACAGCCCGTCGAAGGTGCTGGTGCCGCGGCCCACTTCATCCATCAAGACCAAGCTGCGGTCACTGGCGTTATGCAGGATATTGGCGGTTTCGCTCATTTCGACCATAAAGGTTGAACGCCCACCGGCCAGGTCATCGCTGGAGCCAATACGGGTGAAGATTCGATCGACCAAAGACAGCTCACAGCTGGCGGCCGGTACGAAACTACCGATATGTGCCAGTAGCACTATCAGCGCAGTTTGGCGCATGTAGGTGGATTTACCGCCCATGTTCGGTCCGGTAATGATCAGCATGCGGGTGGCATCGTCCAGCGCTAGGTCATTGGCCACAAAAGGCGTGCTCAGCACTTGCTCAACCACCGGATGGCGACCTTGCTGGATGCGCATGCAGGCTTCATCGACAAAACGGGGGCGGTTGAGATCCAGCGTCAGTGCCCGTTCGCCTAGGTTGCTCAGCACATCCAGCTCGGCCAAGGCGGCGGCGCTGTCTTGCAGGCTGCCAAGATGACCGATCAGCAGCTCCAGCAACTCGTCGTACAGTTGTTTTTCCCGAGCCAGGGCGCGACTCTTGGCCGACAGGGCTTTATCTTCAAAAGCTTTCAGCTCTGGGGTGATAAAGCGCTCGGCGCCTTTCAGGGTTTGCCGGCGGACATAGTCGACCGGCGCTGATTCGGCCTGCTTGCTCGGTAACTCAATAAAGTAGCCATGCACGCGGTTGTAGCCGACTTTCAGGTTGGCCAAGCCG
>JAURXE010000170.1 GCA_030654635.1 Pseudomonas sp. | reverse complement strand
AGCCCAGGCTGTCGGCCATCACCCCCAGCACATGGGGCGCGCAGCGCAGCGAATAGCGATCCTGCAAGCGGTGCAAGGGCGCGGTCGGCGCATCGATGGCGAGATCCGCACGAATCCAGGCGGCCACCTGCATCTGCCCCGGATGGGGCTTGGCGGCGAACAGGCGCTCGTCGAAGTGCTCGGGATTGCCTTCCAGCGCCAGCACGTTCAGCGCGGTAATCCGGGTCGCCAGCTTCAGTAGATAATCGGCGCGGGCGAAGGCCTGGCAGGCCAGGGCGGTCATCACCGCAGTGCCATTCATCAGCGCCAGGGCTTCTTTGGGGCGCAGTACCAGCGGTTGCCAGCCCAGCTCGGCGTGCACCTCGGCAGAACTGCGTTGCTCACCGCGAAACAGCACCTCGCGCTCACCGGACAGGGTCGCGGCCACATAGGACAGCGGCGTCAGGTCGCCGCTGGCGCCCACCGAGCCTTCTTCGGGAATCAGCGGCAACACGTCGTGTTCGAGAAAGGCCTGCAGCCGTTCCAGCAACTCGACCCGCACCCCCGACCAGCCTTGCGCCAACGACTGCAAGCGCGCCGCCAACACCGCACGGCTGGCCTCGGCGTTCAGCAACTGGCCCAGGCCGCAACCATGGAAGGTGTACAGATGGCGCGGCAACGCCTCGACCTGATGCAGCGGCACCGCCACCACACAGGAGTCGCCATAACCGGTGGTGACGCCATAGATCACCCCTTCACGATCCAACAGGCTGTCGAGAAACGCCGCGCCCTTGGCGATTTTCGCCCGATAGGCGGCGTCGCCTTGCAACTGCGCCGGCGCACGATGCTGAGCCAGGGCGACTATCTGCTCGATGCACAGCGGCGCTTCGCCGAAGATCACCGGCGCAGACTTATGGCTTGGATTGAGGCTGTTCATCGCACTTCCAAAAGGGATAAAAATTAAACCATTGCGCCGGCGCGCTGAGGCAATGCTGGCCGAGGCGCTCGGCGTAACGCTGCACCCACTGGCGGATCACCGCGTCCCGCTCCGGGCGGGACCAGTGAACGCTGGCGGCAAAGGGTTCGAGCTGCAACTGATAGCGGCCGGCGATCTTCAAACAACTGAGCAGGTTCACCGGGCAGCGCAGCAAGCCGGCCAGCAACCAAGGGCCCTGGGGAAACGCCGCCGGCCGGCCAAGAAAATCCACCGTCACATTACGCCCGCCCTGCAAGGGCACGCGGTCGCCGGCAATCGCCAGCCACTCGCCGCGCTCCAGCCGCTCGGACAGTTGCAGCATGATGCCGGGGTCCAGCTCGCTGACCTGAATCAGTTGCAGATGACTGGCGCCGGCCTCACCGAGCAAACGGTTGAACTGCGCCGCGTGCTTGGTGTGCACCAGCACGTTCATCCGCACCTGCTCGCCCAGCTCGGCCAGGGCTCGGCTGACTTCCAGATTGCCCAAGTGCGCGCAGACCAGCAGTTGCCCACGGCCGCCCTGATGCAGTTGACTGCGCAGATCGGCCGGATCAAGCAGGCGAATCTCGGCCAGGGGCAACTTGCCGTGCCAGACATCCAGCTTGTCCAGCAGGCTGTCGGCAAAGGCCATAAATTGACGGAACACCGAGCGCCGGCTCGGCAGTAACTCGGCACGACCGCTCCAGCTAGCCAGGTTGCGCTGGTACTCGGCGATGCTGTGGCGCGCCTTACGGCCGAACAGGAAGAAGTAAATGACGATGGCGTACAGCAGCGGGCTGATCAGCCGCCGGCCCAGCAGCCGCAGCAGCGCG
>JAURXE010000014.1 GCA_030654635.1 Pseudomonas sp. | reverse complement strand
CTTGACCGGATGGTTGGCGCCGTGGTGGCCGAACTTCATCTTGACGGTCCTGGCGCCCGAGGCGAGCGCCAGCAGCTGGTGGCCGAGACAGATGCCGAAGGTCGGCACGCCGGCGACGACCAGTTCGGCGATCGCCTGGATCGCGTAGTCGCACGGCTCCGGATCGCCTGGGCCGTTGGACAACAGTACGCCATCGGGCTTGAGCGCCAGAACCTCGGCCGCTGAAGTTTGCGCCGGCACCACCGTCAGGCGGCAACCGCGTTCAACCAGCATGCGCAAGATGTTCTGCTTGACGCCAAAGTCATACACCACCACATGGTAGGGCAACTCACTGGCGGCGATTTCCGCATGTTCATTGCTGGCCAGATCCCAGACACTGGAACGCCACTCGTAGCGTTCAGTGGCGCAAACCACCTTGGCCAGGTCCATCCCCTTGATACCGGGGAAGCTGCGCGCCAATTCAAGCGCCCGCTCTTCGGTGGCATCGGCGCCGACCAGGATGCAGCCGTTCTGAGCGCCTTTCTCACGCAGGATGCGGGTCAGGCGGCGGGTATCGATACCGGCAATGGCCACGACGCCATGCTCTTTCAGGTAATCCGACAGCGTCTGGGTGTGGCGCCAGTTGCTGGCCACCAGTGGCAGATCACGAATCACTAAGCCCGCCGACCAAACGCGCGTGGACTCGGCATCGCCCGGGTTAGTGCCGGTATTGCCGATATGCGGATAGGTCAGGGTAACGATTTGCTGGGCGTAGGAAGGATCTGTAAGGATTTCCTGATAACCGGTCATGGCAGTGTTAAAAACCACCTCACCAACGGTCTGACCGTCGGCTCCAATGGCATCACCGCGAAAAATGCTGCCATCAGCAAGGGCGAGTATGGCTGGCTTAGTCAAGAAGACCTCCCGTAAATCAAGGCTTGAAGCAAACGCAAATTGTAAAAAAGCGGGATGACGTGTTGACCGTCACCCCGCTTTTTTATCTGATTCATTTTGCGCAACTTTTAGTGGACACACTAAAGCTGTAGCTTATAGAAAAACGCCTTTTTGGTCTACCGCTATCAACGCCTGCCGGCCAGATTAGCGCAGATCCAGCACATCCTGCATGTCGTACAGGCCAGCTTTACGCCCATCGAGCCACAATGCCGCACGCACTGCACCCTTGGCGAAAGTCATGCGACTGGAGGCTTTATGGGTGATTTCTACGCGCTCTCCATCACCGGCAAACAACACCGTGTGATCGCCGACCACATCGCCAGCCCGCACTGTGGCAAAGCCAATGGTCTGCCGCTCGCGGGCGCCGGTTTGACCTTCGCGACCATACACAGCCACTTGCGCCAAATCGCGGCCCAAGGCCTGCGCCACCACCTCACCCATGCGCAGCGCCGTGCCCGAAGGTGCGTCGACCTTGTGGCGGTGATGGGCTTCGATGATTTCGATATCCACTTCATCACCCAGCACTCTTGCGGCGGTATCCAGCAGCTTCAGACAGAGATTGACGCCGACACTGAAGTTGGCGGCAAAGACGATCGGAATCTCTTTACCGGCCTCGGCCAGCAGTTGTTTTTCTTCCAGGCTAAAA
>JAURXE010000004.1 GCA_030654635.1 Pseudomonas sp. | reverse complement strand
GCCTGTATACTGCCGGCCTGTTTTCCCGAGCAAGGCTGCGCCATGACCCAGGCCCTTTCTACTGACGTATTGATCGTTGGCGGCGGTATCGCCGGTCTCTGGCTGCACGCGCGCTTGCGCCAACAGGGCTTCGCCAGCCTGCTGGTGGAGAACGCCAGCCTCGGCGGCGGCCAGAGCGTCAAATCCCAGGGGATCATCCACGGCGGCGCCAAGTACGCGTTGCACGGCGCCCTGAGCGGCGCTTCGGAGGCGATTGCCGATATGCCGCGGCGCTGGCGCGAAGCCTTGAGTGGCGCAGGCGAGCTGGACCTGCGCGGCGTGCGCCTACTGTCCGACGCCCACTATCTATGGTCGCCCGGCACCCTGGCCGGCAATCTCACCAGTTTCTTCGCCAGCAAGGCGGTGCGCGGCCGGGTCGATCAGGTCAAGGGCGAACAACTGCCACCGGCACTGCAAGACCCCAAGTTCAAGGGCAAAGTTTATCGCCTGGCCGAGCTGGTGCTGGACGTACCGAGCCTGATCGCGCGGCTGGCCGAACTGGCCGGCGACAGCTTACTGGCAGGCACGCAGATTGAGCCGCTGCACGAAGAAGGCGCGCTGGCCGGGCTGCTGATTGATGGCCGTGCGGTTCGCGCCCAACGCATCGTGCTGAGTGCCGGCGCCGGTAATGCCGAGCTGCTGCAGAGCCTCGATATTCAGCAACCCAGCCAACAACTGCGGCCGCTGCATATGGTGCTGGCCAAGGGGCCGGCGCTCAAACCGCTGTACGCCCACTGCCTGGGCGGCGGGCCGAAACCGCGCGTGACAGTCACCACCCATCCGGCCGCCGATGGCCAGTGGGTCTGGTATTTGGGTGGCGACCTGGCCGAGGCCGAGGGCGTGGCCCGCGACGAGGCAGGGCAAATCCGTGCGGCGCAAAAAGAACTGGCGGATCTGCTGCCCTGGGTCGATCAATCCGCCACTCAATGGACGACCTTACGGGTCAATCGCGCCGAACCGGCGCAATCGGGTCTGCTGCGCCCGGACAACGCCTTTCTCGCCGAACAGGGTCGATTACTGGTCGGCTGGCCGACCAAACTGGCGTTGGCGCCAGACTTTGCCGACCGCGTGCTGGCCGCCCTGCAAAAAGACGACATAACCCCCGGCCAACACCCCGCATTACCCGCACTGCCACGCCCGGCCCTGGCCCGCGCGCCCTGGGATGAGTTGTTGCCATGACTTACGCCGCCAGCTTGCACGACCTGTACCGCCCCCTAGGCAGCACCGGCCTGATGGTCTCACCGCTCGGCTTGGGCACGGTGAAACTCGGCCGTGACCAGGGGGTGAAATACCCCAACGGCTTTAGCATCCCGGATGACGCAGACGCACGCGCCCTGCTCGCGCAAGCCCGCGAACTGGGCATCAACCTGATCGACACGGCGCCGGCCTACGGCATCAGCGAGGAGCGCCTCGGCCCGCTGCTGCGTGGCCAACGCCAGGACTGGGTGATCGTCAGCAAGGTCGGCGAAGAGTATGACAACGGCCAGTCGCACTTCGACTTCAGCCCGGCGCACACTCGCTTGTCGGTGGAACGCAGCTTGCGCCGGCTGGAGACCGAGCAGATCGACCTACTGCTGGTGCACTCCGACGGCAACGATCTGGAGATACTGCAACACAGCGGCATCTACGTCACCCTCGCCGAGCTTAAGCGTGAAGGCAAAATCGGCGCCTTCGGCCTATCCGGTAAAACCGTCGAAGGCGGCCTGCTAGCCCTAGAGCAAGGCGACTGCGCCATGGTCACCTACAACCTAAACGAGCAAGGCGAGAAGCCAGTGCTCGACTACGCCGCCACACATGGCAAAGCCATCCTGGTGAAAAAAGCCCTAGCCAGCGGCCATGTCTGCCTGGCTGCCGGGGTTGATCCGGTGCGGGCCAGCTTTGAGCTGCTGTTCAGCCACCCAGGCGTCTGCAGTGCCATAGTCGGCACCATCAATCCATTGCATCTGGCCCATAACGTCGCTATGGCGGCAGCGGTTATTTGCAGTTTTGCGTAGGGCGGGCAACGCGCAGCTTGCCCACCAATTGGTCGTACTACCCACGGTGGACAACGCTTCGCGGTTGTCCACCCTACAAAAACGACCTGCAATAGCTAACGGGTACATGGCCACTTATTAGCCCATCCGCAGCAATTCACCAGCTGCGGCCGTTGGTCGCAGCGCTTGCCACCCGTCACCTATTGGGTCGCACACTGACAGCCTGCTAGCCTGTAACTTCCGTCCCCCATGCCGTTGACCGGAGCCGACTATGCCGCAGACCCTCGCCCGTAAGCCCCCAGAGAACTTCAAGACCCTGGCCTTGCATGTCGAAGCCAATGCTCATCAGCTCTGCTATCAGGGCATCGGTCAGCCGTTGAATTTCAGTCAGATGCAGGCGCGGCGCAAACCGCTGGCCATCGCCGACAGCCAGAAATTTACCGTGGAGCTGGCCAATCTCGGCGTCTCGGTACGCCTGACCCTGCACCTGGACGGCCGCGACTATTGGGTGGTGGTGCGCCAGCAGCGCGAAGACCGTGGCGACACGGTGCTCAAGCTGATCTCCGGCTACGTGCCGGCCCACGAACTGCACCTGCCCTTGCTTACTGCCCTGCAGGAGGTTGCCGAGGAGTGCCTGGTTGAGAGCGACGCCGGCTGGCTCGGCGGACGCTTTGCCCAGACCTGGCTGCCCACCCCCTATGCAGATTGCCTGCACTATATCGACGAGCTGCACTTCGACCTGCAGGCGCAAGTGGGCTCGACCCATCCGGTATTCAGCGCCGAGTTACCGCTGCTGGAGCGGCCGATGGCCTATGTGCACCTGCCAACCGCCTCCTTACAACTGATCTACAGCCTGCGCCTAGAACTGCCGAGCCTGGCCCGCGACCTCAGCCTGTTCCATGCCGACGAACAGCTCGAAGGCCATGAGCTGATTACCCGCCTGGAACGCCAATACCCTGATCTCTACCTGATTGCCCTGCGCAACGAGCGCGCCAGCGGCGAGCTCTACACCCTGCAGCAAGGTCAACTACTGCGGGCCAGCAGCGACCAGCTGTGGCTGTCGGAAGGCTTTGCCGAGCGCGATGGCTGGCTGGTACACGATGAGCGCATCAGCTGGGACGACTGGCTCAAACGCCAGCGCGCCTGACTCGTGCAGCTAGCTGCGGCCTCGGCCGCCTTCGCAGGCGGGGCTTTAGCCGCGATTGGCAGGCACACGCGAGCCACGGAAACACCGCGACTAACCAACACAACGCTACTTCAACTCGCTGGAACTCTTACCCAGCAAGCGCCGCGCGACGATCAATAACTGGATCTGCTGGGTGCCCTCGAAGATGTCGAGAATCTTCGAATCGCGCGCCCACTTCTCCAGCAGTTCGTCCTCACCGTAGCCTAGGGCGCCGGCCAGTTCGACGCATTTAAGGGTCATCTCATTGGCCATTCGCCCCGCCTTGGCCTTGGCGATTGAGGCCTCCTTGGAGTTGGGCAGCTTGTTGTCGGCCATCCAGGCGGCCTTCATGGTCAGCAGCCGCGCCGCCTCCCATTCGGCTTCCAGGCGATACAGCGTGGCCTCGGCATGAGTGACCGAAAACAGCGGCTTGCTGTAGTCCAACTTGCAGTGTTTTTTCAGCAATTCACGGGTACGATCCAGCGCCGCCTTGGCCACGCCGATGGCCATGCCGGCGACCAGCGGCCGGGTGTTGTCGAAGGTTTCCATGACCCCGGCAAAACCCTTCTGCACGTCGATCTCCGGATTGCCCAGCAGGTTGGCGGCCGGCACCCGGCAGTCGACAAAGCTGATGGCGGCGGTGTCGGACGCCTTGATGCCAAGCTTCTTCTCCAGTCGCGCCACGCTCATACCCGGCGTGCCCTGCTCGACCACGAAGGACTTGATCGCCGCTCGGCCCAGAGCTTTATCCAGAGTGGCCCAGACCACCACCGAATCGGCCCGCGCGCCTGAAGTGACGAAAATCTTCTCGCCATTAAGCACGTAATGCTCGCCGTCTTTAGTCGCCGTGGTACGGATCGCCGCCGAGTCCGAGCCGCAACCAGGCTCGGTAATCGCCATGGCCGACCAAGTGCCAGCGAAGCGCTGCAACTGTTCATCATTGGCCACTGCGGCAATCGCCGCATTACCCAGGCCCTGGCGCGGCATAGCCAGCAGCAGGCCGACGTCCCCCCAGCACAGCTCCATCACGCCCAGCAGGGCCGAGAGGTTGCCGCCATTCTTATTGCCCGGCGCCAACTCCAGGGCCGCGCCGCGTTTGCTCGCCGAGGTGGCGCCTATGGCATCGGGGGAGCCAGCGTTCATGCCATCCAGCAAGGCCGCCAGCAGATCCAGCTCCTGGGGATAGGCATGCTCGGCCTTGTCGTATTTGCGCGAGATCGGCCGGAAATAATGGGCCGCCACCTGATGGGCCTGGGTGACCAGGCCACGGAATTTCTTTGGAGTTTCCAGATTCATCAGTGTCGTTCCCTTAAAGCTGAAGGCCGCCAGCCATGATTGCCACACCACGCAGATCGCGGTACCAGCGTTCGACCGGGTGCTCTTTGGTAAAACCGTGGCCGCCAAGCAACTGCACGGCGTCGGTGCCGATCTGCATGGCCTTCTCGCTGCACAGCAGGCGCGCCAGATAGGCCTCGCGCTGGAATGGCAAGCCTTGCTCGGCCCGCGCGCAGGCGCGCCAGACCATTAGCCGCATGGCATCCACCTCAATCGCCAGGTCGGCGACCATAAAGGCCACGCCCTGGCGGTGGCTGATCGGCTCGCCGAAAGCCAGGCGCTCGTTGCAGTAAGGGATCACATAGTCCA
>JAURXE010000001.1 GCA_030654635.1 Pseudomonas sp. | reverse complement strand
TTAAGCAGCGCACCACGCGTGAGTTGTATGCCGATACCTTGATTCAGCTTGGCAGCCTCGATAAAGAGCGCGTACAAGCCAAGATGGATGAGTACCGCAACGCGCTGGATAACGGCTTGCATGTGGTTAAAAGCCTGGTTAAAGAGCCCAATAGCGAGCTGTTCGTCGATTGGCGCCCATACCTGGGTCACGCCTGGAATGCACGGCATGACACCCGTTTTGAACTGAAAACCCTGCAGGAACTGGCGGCTAAACTGCTGGAAATTCCGGACGGCTTTATCGTCCAGCGGCAGGTCTCGAAGATCCTCGAGGACCGGCAAAAAATGACTGCTGGCGCCTTGCCGATCAATTGGGGTTACGCCGAAACCTTGGCCTACGCGACGTTGTTGTTCGAAGGTCACTCGATTCGCTTGACCGGTCAGGATGTTGGCCGCGGCACCTTCTCGCACCGTCACGCGGCGCTGCATAACCAGAAGGATGGCTCGACCCATATCGCCTTGCAGCACCTGTTCAAGGATCAGCCTCGTTTTGATCTGTATGACTCGTTGCTCTCGGAAGAGGCGGTGCTGGCTTTTGAGTACGGTTACTCAACGACCACACCGAATGCCTTGGTTATTTGGGAAGCGCAGTTCGGCGATTTTGCCAACGGTGCCCAAGTAGTGGTCGATCAGTTCATCACCAGTGGCGAGCACAAGTGGGGCCGTTTGTGCGGTCTGACCATGTTGCTGCCGCACGGTTATGAAGGGCAGGGGCCAGAGCACTCATCGGCACGCCTTGAGCGCTACTTGCAACTGTGCGCCGAGCACAACATTCAGGTGTGTGTGCCAACTACCCCGGCGCAGGTCTACCACATGCTGCGTCGCCAGGTGATTCGCCCGCTGCGTAAGCCATTGGTCGCATTGACGCCTAAATCGCTGCTGCGGCATAAGATGGCTATCTCAACACTGGAAGAGTTGGCCGAAGGTTCGTTCCAGACGGTACTGGGTGAAACTGATCCGCATGATGCGAAGAAGGTAGAGCGGGTCGTGCTGTGCAGCGGCAAGGTGTATTACGACTTGCTGGAAAAACGTCGCAGCGAAGGTCGCGAAGACATCGCCATCGTCCGTTTGGAGCAGCTGTATCCGTTCCCGGAAGAGGATTTGGCGGAAGTCTTGGCAGCCTACAAGAACCTCAAGCACATTGTCTGGTGTCAGGAAGAGCCAATGAACCAGGGCGCTTGGTATTGCAGTCAGCATCACATGCGGCGGATCGCCACTGCGCACAAGAAAACGCTGTTTCTTGAGTACGCCGGCCGTGACGGCTCGGCAGCACCGGCCTGTGGTTATGCCTCGATGCACGCGGAGCAGCAGGCCAAACTGCTGCAAGACGCTTTTACTGTTTAACGCCCTCGTCCAGAACGAACCGAATTTAAGGAATTGCACACAATGGCTATCGAAATTAAAGCCCCCACTTTCCCCGAGTCGATTGCTGACGGCACCGTAGCCACTTGGCACAAGCAGCCGGGCGATGCAGTGAAGCGCGACGAACTGCTGGTGGATATCGAAACCGATAAAGTGGTTTTGGAAGTGGTAGCGCCGGCTGACGGTGTGTTGGTTAAAGTGTTGAAAAATGAAGGCGACACCGTGCTCTCCGAAGAGCTGATCGCTTTGGTTGAAGCCGGTGCGGTTGCCGCCGCACCAGTTGCTGCACCTGTAGTGGCCGCACAAGCTGCTGCCCCGAGCACTTCGGCTGAACTGCTGGCAGCACCCGCTGCGCGCAAATTGGCCGAAGAAAACGGCATCGACATGAGCACTATTGCCACCACCGGCAAAGATGGCCGGGTGACCAAAGAAGACGTGGTTGCCGCCATTGCTGCGAAAAAGGCCGCGCCTGTTGCAGCGGCTAAACCAGCTGCTGCGCCGGTTGCCGTGGTGCAAACCGCAGCCGGTGATCGGGTTGAAAAACGCGTCCCTATGACCCGCGTGCGGGCTACTGTTGCCAAACGTCTGGTTGAAGCTCAATCGAACATGGCGATGCTGACCACCTTCAACGAAGTCGACATGACCGAAGTCATGGCCCTGCGTTCGAAGTACAAGGACCTGTTCGAGAAGTCCCATAACGGCGTACGCCTGGGCTTCATGTCGTTCTTCGTGAAAGCGACCACCGAAGCGCTGAAACGCTTCCCAGCGGTCAACGCTTCGATCGACGGTACCGACATCGTTTACCACGGCTACGCCGACGTGGGTGTTGCCGTGTCCAGCGACCGTGGCCTGGTGGTTCCGGTGCTGCGTAACGCCGAGTTGATGAGCCTGGCGGAAATCGAAGGCGGTATCGCCACCTTCGGCAAGAAGGCCAAAGAAGGCAAGCTGACCATGGATGACATGACTGGCGGCACTTTCACCATCACCAACGGTGGCACTTTCGGTTCGATGATGTCGACGCCGATCGTCAACCCGCCGCAAGCCGCGATCTTGGGCATGCACAACATTCTGCAGCGGCCAATGGCGATCAATGGTCAGGTGGTTATCCGTCCAATGATGTACCTGGCGCTGTCCTACGATCACCGTTTAATCGACGGCAAAGAAGCTGTGACCTTCCTGGTTACCATCAAAAACTTGCTGGAAGATCCGGCGCGTTTGCTACTGGACATCTAAGTACGTTTCTTTGACGGCGGCCTCCCTCCAGAGGCCGTCCGGTTTTACCCGAGAAGGAAAGAGTTATGACGCAGAAATTCGACGTAGTAGTGATCGGTGCCGGCCCCGGCGGTTATGTGGCTGCTATCAAGGCCGCACAGCTGGGTCTAAAAACCGCCTGTATCGAACGCTACCAGGACAAAGACGGCAAAGTAGCCCTCGGTGGTACCTGCTTGAACGTTGGTTGCATTCCCTCGAAGGCATTGTTGGATAGCTCGTACAAGTATCACGAAGCCCACGTTGGTTTTGCCATTCACGGCATCGAGGCCACTGGCGTCACTATGGATGTGCCAGCCATGGTTGCGCGCAAAAATAGCATCGTTAAAAACCTCACCGGCGGCGTAAGCACCCTGTTGAAAGCCAATGGCGTGACCCTGCTGGAAGGTCACGGCAAGCTGTTGGCGGGCAAGCATGTAGAAATCACCGGCTCAGATGGCAAAAGCCAAGTAGTTGACGCCGTCAGCGTGATCATCGCTTCTGGCTCACGGCCTATCGATATTCCACCCGCTCCGGTTAACCACGACACCGTTGTCGACTCCACTGGCGCGCTGGATTTCCAATCTGTACCGAAGAAACTCGGGGTGATTGGCGCCGGCGTTATAGGTCTGGAGTTGGGTTCGGTGTGGGCACGCTTGGGCGCGGAGGTTGTGGTGCTTGAGGCGCAAGATAAATTCCTGCCTTCGGCCGATGATCAGATCGCCAAAGAAGCCTTGAAGATCCTGACCAAGCAAGGCTTGAACATTCGTTTGGGTGCTCGGGTTACCGGCTCTGAAGTGAAGAAAAAACAAGTCACCGTTAGCTTCATCGACGCTGAAGGCGAGCAAAAGCTGACCTTCGACAAGTTGATTGTGGCGGTTGGTCGTCGTCCTGTGACTCAAGATCTACTCGCCAGCGATAGCGGCGTGACTCTCGATGAGCGTGGTTTTATCTTTGTTGACGATTACTGTGCCACCAGCGTTCCAGGCGTGTATGCAATCGGCGACGTGGTGCGCGGGCCAATGTTGGCGCACAAGGCTTCAGAAGAAGGTGTGATGGTCGCCGAGCGTATCGCCGGCCATAAAGCACAGATGAACTACGACCTGATTCCAGGGGTTATTTACACCCATCCGGAAATCGCTTGGGTTGGCAAAACCGAACAAGCCCTGAAGGCTGAAGGCGTTGAAATCAACGTCGGCACTTTCCCATTCGCGGCCAGTGGCCGGGCAATGGCGGCCAACGATACTGCCGGTTTTGTCAAAGTGATTGCTGATGCCAAAACCGACCGCGTTTTGGGTGTTCACGTGATTGGCCCGAGCGCTGCCGAACTGGTGCAGCAGGGTGCTATTGGTATGGAATTTGGTACCAGCGCCGAAGACTTGGGGATGATGGTTTTCTCCCATCCAACCTTGTCGGAAGCCTTGCACGAAGCGGCTTTGGCGGTGAATGGCCACGCCATTCATATGGCCAACCGTAAAAAGCGTTAATTGCAAAAACACAAAGCGTAAAAATAACAATAATCGCGGCTAGCGGACTGCGGTGAATCCAGCTCTCTGGACTCACCGTGGAATGATTGTCGTACTGTTCTGATCACGCAAAGTAGTCCCAGGTGGCGCCGCGTCACAAGCGCAGCGCCGTATGCGCAATACTTAAACGAAGACGGTAGATAAGCATGAATCTCCACGAGTATCAGGGTAAGCAGCTGTTTGCTGAATATGGTTTGCCAGTGTCTATCGGTTTTGCGGTAGACACTCCGGAAGCGGCCGCCGAGGCCTGCGATAAAATTGGCGGTACTGAGTGGGTGGTTAAAGCCCAGGTACATGCCGGTGGTCGCGGTAAAGCGGGTGGCGTTAAGCTGGTTCGCAATAAGGAAGATGCCAAAGCCTTTGCTCAGCAATGGCTGGGTAAGCGTCTGGTGACTTATCAGACTGATGCTGCTGGTCAGCCGGTAACCAAGATTCTGGTTGAGTCCTGCACCGACATCGCCAAAGAGCTATATCTGGGCGCTGTGGTTGATCGTTCCAGCCGTCGTATCGTGTTCATGGCCTCGACTGAAGGCGGTGTGGACATCGAGAAGATTGCTCACGATACCCCTGAGAAAATCCTTAAAGCCACTATTGATCCACTGGTTGGCGCGCAACCTTACCAAGGTCGCGAGTTGGCATTCCAGCTGGGCTTGGTCGGCGATCAGGTTAAGCAGTTCACCCATATTTTTGTTGGCCTGGCAAAGTTGTTCCAGGACTACGACCTGGCCCTGCTGGAAGTGAATCCGCTGGTGATCAAGGCGGATGGCAATCTGCATTGCCTGGATGCCAAGATCAATATCGACAGCAACGCCATGTACCGCCAGCCAAAACTGCGCGCCATGCACGATCCATCGCAAGATGACCCGCGTGAAGCGCATGCCGCCAAGTTCGAACTGAACTACGTGGCGCTGGAAGGCAACATCGGTTGCATGGTCAACGGTGCTGGCCTGGCCATGGGCACCATGGACATCGTCAACCTGCATGGCGGCAAGCCAGCCAACTTCCTCGACGTGGGCGGCGGTGCGACTAAAGAGCGGGTTACCGAAGCGTTCAAGATCATCCTCTCTGACACTAACGTCGCGGCCGTATTGGTCAACATCTTCGGCGGCATAGTGCGTTGCGACATGATTGCCGAAGGCATCATTGGCGCAGTCAAAGAAGTCGGCGTGAAAATTCCGGTGGTAGTACGTCTAGAAGGCAATAACGCAGAGCTCGGCGCTAAAGTGCTGGCTGAAAGCGGTTTGAATATTATCGCGGCAACTAGCCTGACCGATGCTGCTCAACAAGTTGTCAAAGCTGCGGAGGGCAAATAATGAGCGTCCTGATCAATAAAGACACCAAAGTTATCTGCCAGGGTATTACCGGTTCGCAAGGTAGTTTCCACACCCAGCAAGCCATCGAGTACGGCACCAAGATGGTTGGTGGTGTTACTCCTGGCAAAGGCGGCACCGAGCACCTGGGTCTGCCAGTCTTCAATACCGTGAAAGATGCGGTAGCCTCCACTGGCGCTACTGCCAGCGTGATCTATGTGCCTGCACCGTTTTGCAAGGACTCGATCCTGGAAGCGGCGTTCGGTGGCATCAAGCTGATCGTCTGCATCACCGAAGGCA
>JAURXE010000168.1 GCA_030654635.1 Pseudomonas sp. | reverse complement strand
GCGAGCACGACCTGCTCGACTCCAACGATTACTACCAATTCCAGGGCGGCATGCTGGCGGCGGTAGAAACCCTGCGCGGCGCCAAGGTGGCCAGCTATCACGGCGACAACAGCCAGCCGGACTGCCCGCGAATTCGCACCCTCAAAGAAGAGTTGAATCGGGTGGTGCGGGCGCGGGCGGCCAACCCCAAGTGGATCGAGGGCATGAAACGTCATGGCTATAAGGGCGCCTTCGAACTGGCGGCGACCATCGATTATCTGTTCGCCTTCGATGCCACCAGCGAGCTGATCGATGATCACCAGTACGCGTTGCTGACCGATGCCTACTTGCTGGATAAGAACACCCGCGATTTCATCCAACAGCACAATCCCGGCGCCCTGCAGGATATCCTCGAGCGCCTGCTGGAAGCCCAGCAACGCGGCCTGTGGCAGAATCCAGGCGACTATCAAACGACCCTGGAAAACCTGTTGTTGGACAGCGAAGAGTCGTGAATACACGCATTCCCGTAGGGTGGATGACGCTTTACCCATCCACCGTTTCAGCGCCATGGTGGACGAAAACAGCGTCGTCCACCCTACGCCAAACTCTATCAATGGATCAGCTCCCATGACCGACAGCCATTTCCCCCTTTCTGCCGTGGTCGGTGCCGATGACCTGAAGTTGGCCCTGTGTTTGGCGGCCATCGACCCGGCCATCGGCGGGGTGCTGATCGAAGGCCCGCGTGGCATGGCTAAGTCGACCTTGGCGCGTGGCCTGGCCGATCTACTCGCCAGCGGCACCTTCATCACCCTGCCGCTGGGTGCCAGTGAGGAACGCATTGTCGGCACCTTGGATCTGGACGCGGCGCTCGGTGAGGGCCGCGCGCAGTTCTCCCCTGGTTTGCTGGCCAAGGCGAATGGCGGCGTGCTCTATGTGGATGAGGTCAACTTGCTGCCCGATCATCTGGTCGATTTGCTGCTGGATGCTGCCGCCAGTGGGGTCAACCATATCGAGCGTGACGGCATCTCCCATCGGCATGCCGCACGCTTTGTGCTGATCGGCACCATGAATGGCGAGGAGGGTGAACTGCGTCCGCAACTGCTCGATCGCTTTGGCTTGAATTTGGCCTTGAGCGGCTTGCCGCAACCGAGCGAGCGCGCCGAGATCGTGCGTCGCCGGCTGGCCTTCGATGCCGATCCGCAGGCGTTTTTGCAGCGCTGGGCGCCGCCGCAAGAAGCGCTGCGCCAGCGCTGCCAGCACGCCCGCGAACAGCTCCAACAAGTTCCCCTGGATGACGCGGCGCTGAACGCCATCAGCCAGCGCTGCTTCGATGCTGGCGTCGATGGCCTACGTGCCGACTTGGTCTGGCTGCGCGCGGCGAGAGCGCATGCCGCCTGGCGCGGCAGCCCGCAGATCGACATCGAGGATATCGAGGCGGTGGCCGAGTTCGTGTTGCGCCATCGCCAGCGGCATCCATCACCCGCGGCCACGCCGCCAGCACCGCAGCAGTCACCACAGCAGCAGTCACAAGCGGCACAATCGCCACCGCCAGACGCGGAGTCGTCAGCGGATAATCAACCGCAGGGCGAAGGCCAGTGGGGCGAATTGCCGGCCCAGCCACAGAGCATCGGTATTCGGCGTGAACCGCCACGCTGGACAAAAAAGCCCTAAGCATCCGCCCGCGCACAGCCTCAGGCGCGGATGCACGACCCTCTCCAGGGCGACTCAAGGGTGGACTCAGCGGCGCCCGGCGCAGCGGCCAGGGCGGGCGCATCGACTGGGCCGCCACACTGCTGCGCGGCCGGCCGCGCACTCGCCAAGACTTGCTCGAAAAGCCACGCAGCGCTGCTGCCGGCGAGCTGTGGTTGGTCATAGTCGATGCCTCGGCGTCGACCCGCCGTCACGGCGCACTCAGCCAAGCCAAAGGCCTGCTGGCCCAGCTGTTCGAACAGGCCTACCGCCAGCGCGCGCGCCTGGCCGTGCTGCACGCCGGTGGCGCGCAGGCGCAATGGCTCTGGCAAGGGCTGCAGTCGGGCGCCGCCGTGCAGGCCTGGCTAGCAGAGCTCGGTGCCGGCGGTGGCACGCCGCTGATCGAGGCGTTGCAACAGTCCGAAGTTTGGCTAAACCGTCGCCAACAACTTAAGCCGGCTGAACAGCAGCGCTTATTGATCCTCACCGATGGCCGCTTACGTGACTGGCCCAAGCTGGTCGCCTGCGCCTGCCCTGCGTTGTTGATTGATATTGAATGCGCACCGATCCGCCTCGGCCGTGGCCGACTGCTGGCCAGTCAGTTGGGCGCGGAGTACCGGCATATTGCAGCCCTGCCGCTGGTTTGAGGCAAAGGCGCGGCCGCCGACAGCTTAGTTTTTACTGCCGCGGAATTTATCTTTGGGCACGCTTACTAACCAGTAACGTCGGATTTATCTTCGGAGTGAAGGCTAGTGAATTCGTGCAGGAAAAGGATTTTTGCGCTGTTGGCGGTTGCGGTTATGGGGGGACAGATCAATGGATGTAGCAGCTATACCGCGCTCGGTGAGTTAGCTATAGCGGATGGCGGGCCGCTGAAGTTTTCGGCGCAACCTGGGGCTAAGTGGGTCTGGGCGGGTGAGGGCGAAGTGAGCTTCGATAAACAGCCCGGATGGTTTAGGCGGTTTAAATTTACCAGTAACTCGCGCCCGGTATTTGACCTGCCCGTGTCGGCGAGCAATTACACGGCCAACACCTTGTCGATTAGTCATGTCGACAGTGGTCTGCTCTACGACATAAATGCCCGCTGGGGGAAAGCGGGGAGTATTTACTACCCCAGAAGCGACGTTGAAAGCTGCGGGGGTTACGGGCATTGCAGCAAAACCGTTACTCGCTCTTCTTGTGAGAATAGCCAATCGAGCTATCAAAGCGGCTACGAACCACGCGAGCACCGCTATGAAAAAAAACGCGACAGCGATGACGAAGCTGGCGACTGCAAACCAGTAACCGAAACGCAAACCGGCAATTTCTCCGATTGTCCCGGTACCCGGCAGGTCGAAAATACCTACCGAACTTTCAGGTATCAGTTAACCGTAGACTTTATCGGTGCGCATGCGCCAAACGAAATTGTGGCGGTGTTCACCGGCGATTCTGAGCAAGTAAACCAACTGTCCAGTCGCGGCGTGGCCGGCGAGTGTCGGGTCTATTAACGCTAAGTTCGCCGTGTGCCGTAACCGGCGGTTGGCCGGCCGGCCCGCCAGCACTTTGCTGGCGGGGCTCTGCGTGCTCCGGCGTTATGCCGGAGCAAAGCTCTCGGCGCTGGCCAGTTGCCACATACGCGTGTAGAACTCGCCTCTAATCGCATCGCCGAGCAGCTCGCCGGGTTTAAGAAATACATGCAGTTGCGAGTACAGCTTGATCTCGCTGGCCGACATGCGCCGCACCAAGTGTTTGGCTTCAATTTGCTCGGGGTGAGTCAGGCCGGCGGCGGCCGGCATCTCGCTCAGGGCCTTGAGGGTGTTGCGATGAAAGCTGTGCACCCGCGCGGCTACCACCAAGGCTCGTTGGCGCAGTGGGTCTTGGGTGGCGACGCCGGTCGGCATTGGTTGGTGTGGCAGCTTTGGCTCTGAATACAGCCAATTGCAAACATAAAGCCGCGCGTCGAATTGGCCCGGTCCGCGCTCAGGGCCATGACGCTGGCGATATCAAAAGCGCTGACGATTTTGCCGCTGGCTCCGAGTTTGATTTTGTCGCGCAAACCCCAGCCGACCAGGGTGTTGTGCACAAACAATAAGCCTTCGCGCAGCGTCGCGCCGATATGGTCGGTGAACTCCAAGGGCGCTGCGCCAGTGCCGCCTTCCTTGCCGTCGACGACGATAAAGTCCGGCGACAATGCCAGTCGCCAACATGGCCTTGGCGATGGCCATAAACTCCCACGGATGGCCGAGGCAGAATTTAAAAC
>JAURXE010000768.1 GCA_030654635.1 Pseudomonas sp. | reverse complement strand
TTCTACCATGCGGGCAAACCAAGGCGCCATTTCGGCCGGGCTGTGGCCTTTGACGCCGTACTCGCTGGCCCAGTGCTCCAGCGTTGGGTCGGGGGTACGAAAACTCGAGGTCCAATTCACCAGCGTGGTGCCGCCCACGGCGCGGCCTTGCATGATGGTTATGGCGCCATCTTTGCTCATCCGCCCCATGCCTTCCTGATACAGCGCGCCGTAGGCCTCGGGCTCCTGCATCTTGAAGTCACTGCTGGTTTTCAGCGGGCCTTCCTCGATCAGCAGGACTTTGAAGCCGGCCTGGCTGAGGATTTCCGCTGTGGTGCCGCCGCCCGCGCCGCTGCCGATAATGGCCACGTCGGCTTCCAGGGTCAGGTCCTGCTCGAGGCGCGAACCGTTGTAGGTTTTCCAGCCGCTGGCGAGGCCTTGTTGAAACAGATCGGGTACAGGCATTTAGGACTCTCTTTCTTATGATTGCGCTGCATACAAGGCCGACGGGCAGCCAGCCGTCAGACTGTAGGTGGGCCGGGGTAACCGCAATGGGCCCAGGAGTCTGGCTGGCCATACCAGGCCAGCATCACCAGCTGCAGCAGCGAGGCGTGGCCCAGCTTCAGCAAACCGATAGAGCTGTTCTGCCAGCGGCTCAGAAAGGCGCTGACCTGCGCCGCGCTGGCGTTCTCCCAGCTGCCCCACACGCCAGTCAGTGGGCCGCGAGTCAGGCCCAGAGCCAGCACGTCGAACAGCTGCACCGTGAGTTTTTGCATCTCCGGCGAGAAGCGCGTGAGGCTGTAGTCGATGCCCCGGATGCTTTGCTCAATGGCGGCGCTCATCTTATCGGCGCTCACCGCGCCGTCGATGATCACTGGAATCAAGGCCCGCAAAAACGGTAAATCGCTGGCTCGCAAGATGCTCAGACCGCTGGCCGGCACACTCGCCGAGCAACCGCTGAGGGTGGCGGTAACCCCGGCCGTGGCCAGCAATGCCGTGCCCAGCAGGCCGACCTTAAGTAAACCGCGCCGCGAGAGCTGCGGTGCTGTGAGGGTGCTGTCGTTCATTATTATTCTCGGCTTTAACAAATATCCCGACGCTAACAAAACCTGCTCAAGGTCGTGCTCATGCTGCGTAGAGCAGGTTCTACGCAGCATAGCCTTGGGCGGGTGTTAGCGAATAAACAGCTTGTAGACCAACTTCTGGATGGCCTTGCCATAGGGCGGGTAGATCATCTTGGCGGCGTTATAGCGCTGCTTGATAAAGGTGCCCTTGGCGTGGCTGAAGGTCTTGAAACCTTCATGACCGTGGTAGTGGCCCATGCCGGACGGGCCGACGCCGCCGAACGGCATGTCGTCCTGGGCCACGTGCAGCATGGTGTCGTTCAGGCACACGCCGCCCGAGTGAGTCTCGTGCAGCACGCGCTGTTGTTCGCTTTTGTTGTAGCCGAAGTAGTACAGCGCCAGCGGTCGTGGCCGTTCATTGATGTAGGCGAAGGCTTGCTCGATGCTGTCGTAGGGCACTATCGGCAGCAGCGGGCCGAAGATCTCGTCCTGCATGATCTTCATCTGATCGTTCACATTCAGCACCAGAGCTTGTGGCAAACGCCGGCCTTGGCCTTCGGGATACAGATTGACCACCTTGGCGCCCAGGCTTTCGGCGTCGCTGAGCAAGCCTTTAAGGCGCTGCAACTGGCGGTCATTGATGATTGCGGTGTAGTCCGGGTTGTCTTTGAGCTTGGGATAGAAGCTGGTGACGACCTTGCTGTAGGCCGCGACGAAGGCATCGACGCGGTTACGCGGTACCAACACATAGTCCGGCGCCACGCAGGTTTGCCCTGCGTTCAGGGTCTTGCCGAAAGCGATGCGTTCGGCGGCGTGTTCCAGCGGTACCTCGGCAGACACGATGGCCGGCGACTTGCCGCCCAGCTCCAGGGTCACCGGGGTGAGGTTCTCGGCCGCGGCACGCATCACATGCTTACCGATGCTGGTGGCGCCGGTGAACAGTAGGTGATCGAAGGCCAGCGTGGAGAAGGCCACGCCGACTTCCGCTTCACCCAAGACCACGCAGACCAGGTCTTCCGGGAAGATTTTGGCCAGCAGATCCTTGACCAGTTGTGAGGTGGCCGGGGTCGACTCGCTCATCTTGATCATCACCCGGTTGCCGGCCGCCAAAGCGCCGACCAGCGGGCCCATGGCCAGAAACAACGGGTAGTTCCAGGGCACGATCACGCCGATCACGCCCAGCGGTTGGTAGATGACGCGGGCGCTGGCCGGCTGGAAGGCCAGGCCGACGGCGCGGCGCGATGGCTTCATCCACTTCTTCAGGTTCTTGCAGGCGTAATGAATGTTTTGCAGGCTCGGCATGATCTCGGCCAGCAAGGTTTCATCGGTCGAGCGGTTGCTGAAGTCTTGGCAGATCGCCTTGATCAGCGCCTCGCGCTCACTGCTAAGCATCTGGCTGAGGGCTTTGAGCCACTGCAGGCGCTGCTCGGCGGTCGGCATCGGATTGGCGCGAAACGCCTCGCGCTGGCCTGCAAACAACTGCTCGAGCTGGCTGATTTGCTGTTGCGCTTGCTGCAAATGTTGCTGCAAATGCGGTTGTGCGTGAGCGATTTCGGCGATTTCGGCGGCCATGGGGAATCCTTGAAAAAATGCGCGGGCGGAATGTTGGTAGATTTTTAGAGTAATTACTCTATTGTGTCAAATAGCATGCAGCGCTAAGACCTCGTTGTGTACCAAACGAAAAGTTGGGTCGTGCATTTATTCGTCACAGTGGCGTCGCCGAGGCCATGGGCATTGCGCCCGTGGGCCGAGTTAGTCGATGCTGTGCGCCCTTTTTGAGTTGCCGTTTTGCGGCCCTGAGTGAGTTTGACGCGGCATGGCGAGCGCACCGATAAAAACCCGTGAACGCATCATCCAAGGCAGCCTGGAGCTGTTCAATGCCCAGGGGGAGCGCAGCGTCACGACCAATCATATTGCCGCGCACTTGGGGATATCCCCCGGCAATCTCTACTACTACTTCCGCAATAAGCAGGCGATCATCGCCGAACTGTTCGGCCAGTACGAGCAGCGGGTCGACCAGTTTTTGCGTGTCCCGGCGGGGCGGGCGCTGACCGTTGAGGACAAGACCTTCTACCTGGAAGCCTTGCTGGCGGCGATGTGGCATTACCGCTTCCTGCACCGTGATCTGGAGCACTTGCTGGAGTCGGACAGTGGCCTGGCCCAAGGTTATCGGCTGTTCGCCCAGCGCTGCATGATCAGCGCCCAAGGCCTGTATCAGGGCTTTGTCGAGGCCGGTATCTTGCTGATGAACAGCGCTCAGGTGGAGGCCTTGACCCTCAACAGCTGGATCATCCTTACTTCCTGGGTACGCTTTCTCTGCACCTCGCGCGGCGACAGCGTCGAGCTAAACGAGGAGCAACTGCGTCGTGGCATCTATCAGGTGCTGGCGCTGGAAAGCGGCTTTATCAGCGAAGCCGCCCGCCCGGCCGTGCAGGCGCTGCACGAGAAACTCTATGTGCCGTTGGAGCGGGTGATTTAAGCGTGGTTGAGCAGCCACTGCGGAATCCGTCGTTCTAAATAGAGTCCGGGCTGGCGTGGGGTGCCGTCGATAAAGCCGACGTGGCCGCCGTGCGGGTGCAGTTCGAGCTGGGTGTTGGTGGCCAGTTCGCTGAGTTCGGGCAGGCTGTGGCGGAATACGAAGGGATCGTCGGCGGCCTGGATCAGCAGGGTGGGCACCTTGATCGCCGGCAGAAAGTAGCGGCTGGAGGCGCGGCGGTAGTAGTCGTCGGCATCGGCATAGCCATGCAAGGGCGCGGTGACTTGGCCGTCGAAGTCCCAAAAAGTGCGCAACTTGTCCAGCGGCCCCAGTTGCTCCAGCGCCGCGAGGTGCGGTTGCTGGCCGTTGTTGCGAAAACGCTGTTTTTTGCGCTGCACATAGGCGCTGAGTTCACGCATAAAGTGCGCCTGATAGACGCGGGAAAAGCCCAGGCCGATGCGGTCGGCGCAGTGGTCCAGACGGAATGGCACCGACACCGCGACCGCCGCATGCAGCCCGCAGGCCTCGCCGGTTTCCCCTAGGTACTTGAGCAACACATTGCCGCCCAGCGAATAGCCCACCGCATACAGCGGGGCCATTGGTCGCACGGCTTGCAGGTGCTGGATAACGGCGCCGAGGTCTTCGCTGACCCCGGAGTGATAGCCACGCGGCAGCAGGTTCGGTTCGCCCGAGCAGCCGCGCCAGTTCAGCGCCACGCTGGCCCAGCCTTGAGCGGCCAGCGCCTGTTGTTGGCCGAGGATGTAGTGCGAGTTGGACGAGCCGGTCAGCCCGTGCAGCAGCAACACCAGCGGCGCCTCGGCGGTGTGCGGGCCGAACCAGTCCAGATCGATAAAATCGCCATCGGCCAGCCACAGCCGCTCACGGGTGCGCGCCAGCTGCAGCGGTGCACGCAGGAACGACGCCCAGAGCGTTTGCAAATGCGCGCCGGGCAACCACCAAGCGGGTTTAAAGGTTGGGCTCATCCAGGATTACGCCGTGCGCTGCCACAGGCCGTAATGCACCTGGCCGGCTTTTTGTTCGCGGTGCAGGCGCCAGTTGGCGGGCAGGCCGAGGCTGGACGGTGGGTTTTCGCTTTCGGTGTAGACCCAGGCGTTGTCCGCCAGCCAGCCATGCTGTTCGAGCAAATTGCAGGCCGGCAGCAGCAGGTTCTGGCTAAACGGCGGGTCGAGGAATACCAGGTCGAAGCTGCTTGGCGCTTGCAGTTCGAGGTGTTGCAGGGCGTCGGTTTGCAGCACTTGGCAGTTGCTGCAGTCCAGCGTGGTCAGGTGTTCACGCAGGCTGCTGACGGCTTTGGCGCTCAGATCCAGGGCCAGGGCGCTGCCGGCACCGCGCGACAGGGCTTCAAGGCAGAGGGCGCCGCTGCCGGCGAACAGGTCGAGAATTTTCGCCCCTTCGACATAGGGCGCCAGCCAGTTGAACAGGGTTTCGCGCACCCGGTTGGGCGTCGGGCGCAGGCCCGGCGCCATCGGGAAGCTGAACTGACGCGAACGCCATTGGCCGCCGATGATGCGCAGCTGGCCGAGGTCGGCACTGTGGGCAGACTTGTGTTGCGGGACTCGAGTACGCATTAGTGCTCCGGTACGCCAAGGGGTGGTTCGGCGGGGTGATCGGTCGGTGGCGGCAGCTCTTTTTGCGCCACGGTCGGGCCCGCGGTGACTATCAGCATGGCGTCAGGGTTGAGGTGTTTGGCCATGGCGTCTTTCACTTGCGCCACGCTGAGCGCCTGGATCTGGCTCATAAAGTCTTCCAGATAACTCAGGGGCAGGTTGTAAAAGCCCATGGAGCCGAGCTGGCCGACTATGTCGGCGTTGCTGGCGGTGGACAGCGGGAAACTGCCGGCCAATTCACGCTTGGCGTCGTCCAGTTCCTTCTGGGTCGGGCCATCGCGCAGGTAATCGCGCAGAATCTGCTGCACCAGTTTCAGCGTGCCTTCGCTGAGTTCGGCGCGGGTTTGCAGGTTGATCATAAAGGGTCCACGGGCCTGCATGGCGCTGAAGCCGGAATACACGCCGTAGGTCAGGCCGCGCTTCTCGCGCACCTCCTCCATCAAGCGAGTGCCGAAACCACCGCCACCAAGGATCTGGTTGCCCAGATACAGCGCGGCGTAGTCGGGCTCCTGGCGATCAATGCCAAGCTGGGCCAGCAGCAAATGGGTCTGCTTGGAGGCAAACTC
>JAURXE010000166.1 GCA_030654635.1 Pseudomonas sp. | reverse complement strand
CCTTTGGCGCAAATGAAACGATCTGCTTTTTTCATCTCCGATGGTACCGGCATAACAGCCGAAGCACTCGGTCAGAGTCTACTGGCCCAATTTGAAAATATTACTTTCAGCAAGCTCACACGCCCCTACATCGACAGTGTTGAAAAAGCTCGCGCCATGGTACAGCAAATCAACGCTGCCGCCGTCAACGACGGGGCTCGGCCGATTATCTTTGACACCGTAGTCAATCAAGATATTCGCGATATCCTGGCCGAATCCAACGGCTTTATGATCGATATCTTCTCCAGTTTTTTAGCTCCACTGGAGCAAGAGTTAACTTCGCACTCCTCCTATTCGGTCGGTAAATCCCACTCGATTAACTCCAACTCCAACTATATGGAGCGTATCGACGCGGTTAACTTTGCCCTGGATAACGACGACGGCGCCCGCACCCACTACTACAACAAGGCCGACTTGATTCTGGTGGGCGTCTCGCGCTGCGGCAAAACCCCAACCTGTTTATACATGGCCTTGCAATATGGCATCCGCGCGGCGAACTACCCGCTGACCGAAGATGACATGGAGCACCTGCAACTGCCCGCCGCCCTTAAAGCGTTCAAACACAAGCTGTTCGGCTTGACCATCGATCCCGACCGCCTAACCGCGATTCGCAACGAGCGCAAACCCAACAGCCGCTACGCCAGCTTTGCCCAGTGCGAATTTGAAGTGCGCGAAGTGGAAAACCTGTTTCGCCGCGAGAACATCCCGCACATCAACTCCACGCATTTTTCGGTGGAAGAAATTTCCGCCAAAATCCTGGTGGAAAAAGGTGTTGAGCGGCGCCTGAAGTAATCTCACAGCGCTGCAATACCCTGTGAAAAGCCCGCAACTCGCGGGCTTTTTCGTTTAGAACGCATCACCCGGCACGCGCACCCAGCCTTCCATCAGTATCCGCGCGCTGCGACTCATGATGGCCTTGGTCACCGTCCACTCGCCGTTGACCTGAGTCGCTTCGGCGCCGACGCGCAAGGTGCCAGACGGATGACCGAAACGCACGGCGCTACGAGCAGCACCGCCCGCTGCAAGACTCACCAAAGTACCCGGAATGGCCGCGGCAGTACCTATGGCCACAGCCGCCGTACCCATCATCGCGTGATGCAGTTTGCCCATGGACAACGCACGCACCAATAGATCGACCTCGCCAGCGGCGATCAGCTTGCCGCTGGAAGCAACGTAATCCTTAGGCTTGGCGACAAAGGCGATTTTCGGCGTGTGCTGACGCTGGGCCGCCTCTTCCGGCGTCTTGATCAGCCCCATGCGCAAAGCCCCGGCGATGCGGATCTGCTCGAACTTCTCCAGCGCTTTGGCGTCAGTGTTGATCGCCTCGCGCAATTCGGTGCCTGTGTAGCCGATGTCTTCGGCGTTGACGAACACGGTTGGGATGCCGGCCGTAATCATGGTGGCCTTGAGCGTGCCGATGCCGGGCACCTCAAGATCGTCGACCAGGTTGCCGGTAGGGAACATCGAACCGCCCTCGTCCGAGTCATCGGAAGGAGCGATGAACTCCAGCACGATCTCAGCCGCAGGAAAGGTCACCCCATCCAGCTCGAAGTCGCCGGTTTCCTGCACCTGTCCGTTAGTGACGGGCACATGAGCGATGATGGTCTTGCCGATATTGGCCTGCCAGATACGCACCACACAGGTGCCGCTCGAAGGAATGCGGGCCGGATCGACCAAGCCTGCATGGAGCGCAAACGCCCCGGCGGCGGTCGACAGATTGCCGCAATTGCCGGACCAGTCGACAAAAGCCTTATCGATCGAGACCTGGCCGTAGAGGTAGTCCACGTCATGCTCAGGCACGCTGCTCTTGGACAGGATCACGCACTTACTGGTGCTGGAGGTGGCGCCGCCCATGCCGTCGATATGCGCGCCATAGGCATCGGGACTGCCGATCACCCGCATAAACAATTTGTCCCGCGCCGCTCCCGGCACCTGTGCGGCCTCGGGCAAATCCTGCAGGCGGAAAAACACGCCTTTACTGGTGCCGCCACGCATATAGGTGGCGGCAATTTTGATCTGGGGAACCTGGCTCATAAACCTTTCTCTGAATAGAACTACCCGCAAAAGACTCAGGCGCCAGGTTGCCCTAGCGCCTGAGTGCGCTGCATCAGTGAGTCGCCACGGTCGCTTCAAGGAAGTCATGAGCGAAGCGCTGCAACACACCGCCAGCCTCGTAGATCAACACTTCTTCATCGCTGTCCAGACGGCAGATCATCGGCACTTCGAGACGCTCACCGCTCTTGCGGGTGATGACCAGCGTCATGGTCGCGCGTGGGGTGCGCTCACCAATCACGTCATAGACTTCTGTGCCGTCGATCGCCAGCGTGTGGCGATTGGTGCCGGGCTGAAACTCCAGTGGCAACACGCCCATACCCACCAGGTTGGTACGGTGAATGCGCTCAAAACCCTCCGCGGCAATCACCTCGACACCGGCCAAACGTACGCCCTTGGCCGCCCAGTCGCGGGACGAACCCTGACCGTAATCGGCGCCGGCGACGATGATCAGCGGCTGCTTACGCTCCATATAGGTTTCGATGGCTTCCCACATGCGCGTGACCTTGCCTTCCGGCTCGATGCGGGTCAGCGAACCTTTCTGCACTTTGCCATCGACCACCGCCATCTCGTTGACCAGCTGCGGGTTGGCGAAGGTGGCACGTTGCGCGGTCAAATGGTCACCCCTATGAGTCGCGTAGGAGTTGAAGTCCTCTTCCGGCAAGCCCATTTTGTGCAAGTACTCACCGGCGGCGCTGTTCAGCATGATGGCGTTGGACGGCGACAAGTGATCGGTGGTGATGTTATCCGGCAGCACCGCCAGCGGGCGCATGCCCTTCAGCGCACGCTCACCGGCCAGCGCACCTTCCCAATACGGCGGACGGCGGATATAGGTGCTCATCTCACGCCAGTCATACAGCGGGCTTTTGGACTCTTCAATGGTGCCCAGATCGAACATGGGAATGTAGATTGCGCGGAACTGTTCCGGCTTGACGCTTTCTTTGACGATGGCATCGATTTCTTCATCAGACGGCCAGATGTCCTTCAGGCGGATTTCGCGGCCATCGACCACGCCCAGCACGTCCTGTTCGATATCGAAGCGGATGGTGCCGGCAATCGCATAAGCCACCACCAGCGGCGGCGACGCGAGGAACGCCTGCTTGGCATACGGATGGATGCGTCCGTCGAAGTTGCGGTTGCCCGACAACACAGCAGTGGCGTACAGGTCACGCGCGATGATTTCTTGTTGGATGACTGGATCCAGCGCACCGCTCATGCCATTGCAGGTGGTGCAGGCAAAACCGACGATGCCGAAACCGAGCTGTTCCAGCTCCGTCAGTAGCCCGGCGTCTTTCAGGTACAGCTCGGCCACCTTTGAACCCGGCGCGAAGGAAGTCTTGACCCAAGGTTTGCGCAGCAGGCCAAGTTTGTTGGCGTTACGCGCGAGCAGCGCGGCAGCCACCACGTTGCGCGGGTTACTGGTATTGGTGCAACTGGTGATGGCGGCAATGATTACCGCGCCATCCGGCATTTCACCGGGCGTCTCGGTCCAAGCTCCAGAAACGCCTTTGGCAGCCAGATCACGGGTGGCCAACAACGCATGGGGATTGGACGGGCCAGCCATGTTGCGGCCAACCGTGGACAGATCAAAACTCAGCACCCGCTCGTACTCGGCCTGCTTGAGCGTATCGGCCCACAGACCGGCGGTCTTGGCGTAATTCTCTACCAGTGCCACCTGCTGTGCTTCACGGCCGGTGAGCTTGAGATAGTCGATGGTTTGTTCATCGATATAAAACAGGCCGGCAGTGGCGCCGTACTCTGGAGTCATGTTGGAGATGGTTGCACGGTCGCCAATGGTCAGGCTGGCCGCACCTTCGCCGAAGAACTCCAGCCAGGCACCCACGACGCGCTGCTTGCGCAGAAATGCAGTCAGTTCCAAGACAATATCGGTGGCGGTAATGCCGGGCTGGCGCTTGCCCGTCAGCTCGACACCGACGATATCCGGCAGACGCATCATCGAGGCGCGGCCGAGCATTACCGTTTCCGCTTCCAGACCGCCAACGCCAACGGCGATTACGCCCAGCGCATCCACATGCGGGGTGTGGCTGTCGGTACCCACACAGGTATCCGGAAAAGCCACGCCGTCACGGGCCTGAATAACCGGCGACATTTTCTCCAGATTGATCTGGTGCATGATGCCGTTACCGGCCGGGATTACGTCGACGTTCTTGAACGCGGTCTTGGTCCACTCGATAAAGTGGAAACGGTCTTCGTTACGACGGTCCTCGATGGCGCGGTTCTTGGCGAACGCATCCGGATCAAAACCACCGCACTCAACGGCCAGCGAGTGATCGACGATCAGCTGGGTCGGTACTACCGGATTGACCTTGGACGGGTCGCCGCCCTGCTCGGCAATCGCATCACGCAGGCCGGCCAAGTCGACCAGTGCGGTCTGGCCGAGGATGTCGTGGCAAACCACGCGAGCCGGATACCAGGGAAAATCGAGGTCCTGTTTACGCTCGATCAGCTGCTTGAGCGAATCGCTCAAGCTCGCCGGATCACAGCGGCGCACCAACTGCTCAGCCAGCACACGAGACGTGTATGGCAGCTTGGCGTAAGCGCCGGGGGCGATGGCATCGATCGCCTCCGTGGTGTCGAAGTAGTCCAGCACGCTGCCGGGCAGGTTCTTACGGTATTGCGTATTCATCATGCTGCTCATGGTTATGGGCGCTCCTTGAGTGGCAAGAAGGTCAGGTCCTCAGGGCCGACATAGTTGGCGCTCGGGCGGATGATCTTGCCGTCGATGCGCTGTTCGATGACGTGGGATGACCAGCCCGAGGTGCGGGCGATCACGAACAGCGGCGTGAACATGGCGGTCGGCACACCCATCATGTGGTAGCTGACGGCGCTGAACCAGTCGAGGTTGGGGAACATCTTTTTGATGTCCGCCATCACCGACTCCAGTCGCTCGGCAATGTCGAACATCTTACTGTTGGACTGCTCGGCGCTGAGCTGACGGGCCACTTCCTTGATCACCTTATTACGCGGGTCGGCAACGGTGTAGACCGGATGGCCGAAGCCGATCACCACTTCCTTCTTCTCGACACGGGCACGGATATCGGCTTCAGCCTCATCCGGGTTGTCGTAACGCTTCTGGATCTCGAAGGCCACTTCATTGGCGCCGCCATGTTTGGGGCCACGCAGCGCGCCTATGCCACCGCAGATAGCGGAAAACATATCGGAGCCGGTGCCGGCCACCACGCGCGCCGCAAAGGTAGACGCGTTGAACTCATGCTCAGCATAGAGAATCAGCGAAACGTGCATGGCGCGCACCCAGCTTTCACTCGGCGCTTCACCGTGCAGCAGATGCAGAAAGTGACCACCGATGGTGTCGTCGTCGGTTTCCACGTCGATACGTTTGCCGTTGTGGCTGAAGTGGTACCAATACAACAGCATTGAGCCCTGAGCGGCCATCAGCTTGTCAGCGATGTCACGAGCGCCCGGGTGATTGTGATCGTCTTTCTCCGGCGACAGGCAGCCCAGCACGGAAACGCCGGTGCGCATGACATCCATCGGGTG
>JAURXE010000764.1 GCA_030654635.1 Pseudomonas sp. | reverse complement strand
TGCAGCACTTTCAGGTAATCGGCCGCCAGCGCCGGGGCTTTTTTCGCCTCCCAAATTCGCGCAACGCCTTCCAGCCATTCGCCGGTGCGGGTGGACTGATCGCCCTTGAGGTCGTACAGACCAACGCCGGCATGGCTGTCGAGGTAGGCAAAAGGCGCCTCCTTGCGGCTCAGCAGAGCAATCAGGCGCGACAGCGTCAGGTGCTTGAAGACATCGGCGTGGTTGCCGGCATGGAAGGCGTGGCGGTAGTTCATCGGGCAAATTCCTCGTGTCGCAGCGCGCATGCATGACCCATGCAGCGTAAAGCCGCACAGTTTAACAGCCACCGCCGCTGCCTGCGGCTTTCAACACAACGCAGCTATTTAACCCGATATCAGCGGCTTGGATGATGCTAGGCGCCCCATGATCGGCGACCTAGACTGAAGCATCGAAACCCCAACGCTCTTCAGCTACCTCATTTAGCCACCCGCCCATTTAGCCAAAGGTACGTCCGATGTCCGAGACTCTGCTCAGCGCCCGCAACCTGGCCTTCGAACTCTATGAAGTGCTCGACGCCTGCGCCCTCACTCAGCGCCCGCGTTTCGCCGAGCACAGCCGCGAAACCTTCGACGCCGCCATCGGCACCGCCCGCAGCATCGCTGAAAACCTGTTCGCCCCGCACAACCGCAAAGGCGACGAGCACGAGCCGCAGTATGTGGACGGTGCCGCGGTGCTGATCCCCGAAGTCAAGCCGGCGGTGGACGCCTTTCTCCAAGCCGGCTTTCTAAATGCCACCCGCGAGTTCGAGGCCGGCGGCATGCAGTTGCCCAACCTACTGTCGCAAGCTTGCTTCGCGCATTTTCAGTCGGCCAACGCGGCGACCACCTCGTACCCGTTCCTGACCATGGGTGCCGCCAACCTGATTGAAAGCTTCGGCAGCGATGAGCAAAAAGCCCGCTTCCTGCAGCCGATGATCGACGGTCGTTTCTTCGGCACCATGGCACTGACCGAGCCGCATGCCGGCTCATCCTTGTCGGACCTGCGCAGCAAAGCCGAGCCACAGGCCGACGGCAGTTACCGGATCAAGGGCAACAAGATCTTTATCTCCGGCGGCGACCACCCGCTGAGTGAAAACATCGTGCATATGGTGCTCGCCCGTCTGCCGGACGCACCGCCCGGCGTGAAGGGCATCAGCCTGTTTATCGTGCCCAAGTTTCTGGTCAACGATGACGGTTCCCTGGGCGCGCGCAACGACGTGATCCTCGCCGGCCTGTTCCACAAGATGGGCTGGCGCGGCACCACCTCGACTGCGCTGAATTTTGGCGATAAAGGCGAGTGTGTCGGCTACCTGGTGGGCAAGCCCCACGCTGGCCTGAGCTACATGTTCCAGATGATGAACGAGGCACGCATCGGCGTCGGCATGGGCGCGGTGATGCTCGGCTACGCCGGCTACCTGTACTCGCTGGAATACGCCCGCCAGCGCCCACAAGGCCGCCTGCCGGATGGCAAAGACGCGAGCAGCCCGCAAGTGGCGATCATCGAACACGCCGATGTGCGGCGCATGCTGCTGACCCAGAAGGCTTACGTCGAAGGTGCCTTCGACCTCGGTCTGTACGCCGCCCGGCTGTTCGACGACACCCAGACCCTGGAAACCGAAGAAGAGCGCAAAACGGCGCTGGAGCTGCTCGACCTGCTGACGCCGATCGTCAAATCCTGGCCGTCGGAGTTCTGCCTCAAGGCC
>JAURXE010000752.1 GCA_030654635.1 Pseudomonas sp. | reverse complement strand
TTAGTCGCCGGATCCAGTCGCAGTAATAGTCAATCCGGCAAGGTCGCCGGTTTTCTTCGTCAACGACTGATTGAACTGGGCCACAGCAGCCTTGAACTGTGCACTGTTATTGACTTAGGCCTTGGCCCCTTGCCGCTCTGGCCCAGCGATGACAGCGGCCCCTGGAGCCAGTACGCCGAGCGATTAAAGGCCGCCGACACGCTGATCATAGTTGCCCCTGAGTGGAATGGCATGGCCTGCCCGGCGATCAAGAATTTCTTTATCTATGCAAGCAAAGCCGAACTCGCGCACAAACCCGGCTTGCTGGTTGGCGTTTCGGCGGGGATAGGTGGGGCTTATCCGATCAGCGAGCTGCGCGCCTCCAGCTACAAAAATTGCAGGCTTTGCTATATCCCAGAGCACCTGATTATCCGCCAGGTCGAGCAGCAGTTTAACCAGGCATCCGCCGCTAACCACGACGAACAACAGTTGCGCGCACGCATCGATTACGCCCTGGATGTGCTGCAGAAATACAGCGTTGCCTTGCAGCCGGTACGCGCGTCCATCGACCTGACTCAGGCCGAGTTTGCCAACGGAATGTGATACCGAGTTAAAAGCCCGACTGCTCAGTCGGGCTGCAAAGCCTTGATCAAGAACGCCACATCCGCGCCAAGGTGCCATCACGCTCAATGAAGTGGCGCTTCAAGCCACCGGCGATATGCAGGCCAATCAAGGCCACGGCGAACCAGGGCAAGTCGCCGTGCAGCTCTTCGGCGGTTTCATGCAGCCAATCGTTCGGCGTGACTTTAGGCAGAGCAAACAGGCCAAAAAACTCAAAGGGTTTGCTGCTAGTACCGGATGCCACCAACAGGTAACCCGAGAGCGGCAAGCCAATCATCAATAGATACAAGCCAATATGCACCAGCCGCGCCACTTGATTAGGTAGCGCCTTGTCACCAATAGGTCGTGGTTTTTGGTTAAACCAGGCCCACAGCAAGCGCACCACAATCAACACCAGCAGCAAGGTGCCGGTGGATTTGTGCAAGCTATACAGCAGCGGCCGTAGCGGATCATCTCGACCGAACTCGCCCATTACAAATCCAACCAACAACATGCCGATAATCAGTAACGCCATCAGCCAGTGCAGTGCACGACTCACACTGCCGTAGGTGTCTTGGGTATTACGTAGCATGCTCTTCTCCTTATGGGTTGCCCTGCTTCGAGGCAGTACCGGCAATCATCGCGAGCCAAGCTTAAAAGAAGCTTAAGGGCAGCCAAAGTAATCCAAAACTGCCATCCGACTCAGGCACAGCGCTGTTATTCAGCCGGTGAAGTCGCTTGGTCTGCGCCCACAGGTATTTATACTGGCGCGTAGGCACTGGAGAACCCCATGACGGCAATACAGATAAAATTTCCCGCACTGACCTTTAAAGCCGGCCAACGCGCCCTGCTGCGCATCCGCCAACAGGGCCTTAAACCTGCCGATGTGGGGATTTTACCGGGCGCCGCCGGCGGGCCAAAAGCACTGGGCATTCAGGGCCTGGATCTGGCCCTGTTTGGCGATTGGCTGCCCCGCGCGCCCCGTGAGCGAGCGTTAATTGGCGCCTCGATCGGCTCTTGGCGCTTTGCCAGCGCGTGCCTGCCCGATGCCGCCGCCGGAATTCGCCGCCTCGGCGAGCTCTACACAGCGCAGCGTTTTGGCAAACACGCGAGCATGGCGCAGATCAGTGAATGCTGCCGGGTGATGCTCGATGACTTGCTCGATGGCCAGGCCCACAGCCTGCTGAGCAATGCCCACTACCGTTTGAATATCCTGTTGGTCAAAAGCCATGGCCTGCTGGCTGAGGATCACCGTGGGCGGTTGGGACTGGGTTTGTCGGCGGCGATTGGCAACAACCTGGTCGCGCGCTCACGGCTGGCCAAACACTTTGAACGGCTGATTTTGCATGACCCACGCCAGGCCCCACCGCTGCATAGCCTGCATGACTTCCCTTCGCACTTTGCCGCGCTAGACACCGGCAATCTAAAGCACGCACTGCTGGCCTCGGGCTCTATCCCCATGGTGATGCAAGGGGTGCGCGATATACCCGGAGTTGGCGCCGGCACTTATCGCGATGGTGGCTTACTCGATTACCACCTCGACTTACCCTTCAAGGGCGATGACGTGGTGCTTTATCCGCACTTTACCGATCAGGTGATACCCGGCTGGTTCGACAAGAGCCTGCCGTGGCGGCGTGCCGATCCAGGGCGGATGCAAGATGTTTTGTTATTAGCGCCTTCGCGCGAGTATTTGGCGCGCCTGCCCCATGGCAAGCTGCCCGATCGCAGCGACTTTAAGCGCTACCTGGGCGATGACGCCGGCCGTGAGCGTTATTGGCGCACGGCCATGAGTGAAAGCCAAAGGTTAGGTGATGAATTTCTGCAACTGGCAGACAATGACCAGCTCGCCGAGCGCCTGCTCGCGCTCTAATTTGCCCATACTGGCTGCGCCCTTAGCGGCGCCGCGCTTGCCAAAGGTATTTTAATGGCCCGCTTGACCCTGCAATTCCCAGAAGACCAATACTGTTACAGCACCCTGTTGACGGTGCGGGTGACCGACATCAACGCCGCCAAACACTTGGGCAATGACTCGATGATTTCGATGATCTCCGAGGCCAGGGCGCTGTTTTTCTTCGAGTTCGGCATTGTAGAAACTGCCGCCGACGGTATTGGCATTATCGTCACCGACCTGGCCACCACCTATAAAGCCGAAGCCCACGCCCGCGATCAACTGCTGTTTGAAGTGGGCGTCATGGACTTCAACCCTTACGGCGGCGACATCACTTTTCGCATCACCCGCCCTGCCGATGGCGTGCTGGTGGCCATGGCCAAATCCGGTTTTGTATTCTTCAACTACCAGTCGCTCAAGGTTATTGCCATGCCCGCGGAGTTCCCCGGCAAGTTCGCCAAGGTCAATTGGCTAGCCTGAAGCCGCAGCGCGCCCCAACTCGGAGCGCGGCGTGCAGACGCGCCCCCTTTTAGCCCGCCAGAGTCATTGCAGCCCCCATTAACAGGC
>JAURXE010000751.1 GCA_030654635.1 Pseudomonas sp. | reverse complement strand
CCCTGTTAGTTATTTTTCTCCCGCTGGCGCTGGGCATCATCATGCTCGGCCTGGGGCTGTCGCTGAGCCTGGCCGACTTTGCCCGGGTGGTGCAGTTTCCCAAGCCGGTGCTGGTGGGGCTGGTGTGCCAGTTGCTGCTGTTGCCGGTGATCTGCTTTTTTATCGCCACCGGCTTTGGTCTGGCGCCGGCCCTGGCGGTCGGTTTGATGCTGCTGGCGGCCTCGCCGGGCGGCACCAGCGCCAACCTATACAGTCACTTGGCCCATGGCGATGTGGCGCTGAATATCACCCTGACGGCGGTGAATTCGGTGATCGCGATCCTGACCATGCCGCTGATCGTAAACCTGTCGCTCAATCACTTTATGGCCGCCGATCAGGCCATTCCGCTGCAGTTCGCCAAGGTCTTGCAGGTGTTTGCCATAGTGCTAGGGCCGGTGGCCATCGGCATGTTGATCAAGCGCCAATTGCCGGGCTTTGCTGCACGCATGGACAAGCCGGTGAAGATTATCTCCGCGTTGTTTTTGCTGCTGATCATCGTGCTGGCCATCGCCAAAGACTGGGCCACCGTAGTGGAATACGCCCCGCAAGTCGGCTTGGCGGCGCTGGTGTTTAACCTGATCAGTCTGGCCGTCGGTTACTGGGTGCCGCGGCTAATGAAACTCAGCCTGCGCCAGTCCATCGCCATCGGCATGGAAATCGGCATCCACAACGGCACCCTGGCGATTGCCTTGGCGCTCAGCCCGGCGCTGCTGAACAACCCGACCATGGCGATTCCAGCGGCTCTGTACGGCTTTATCATGTTCTTCACCGCCGCCGTATTCGGCTGGCTGGTCAATCGCGTGCATGGCCGCGAGCTGGCGCTCAATCCGGTTTGATTGGCTTAGTTAGGGCTAGGTCTGCGTGAGTGGTTGATGCGCCACAGCCCCTCCTGCAAAGGGCTACAACATGGCGCAACAGCTAACTGGAACATAGCCTCAGTAATCACGGCCGGCATTGACGATCAGCAGGGTCAAGAGGCCGGCCAG
>JAURXE010000733.1 GCA_030654635.1 Pseudomonas sp. | reverse complement strand
CATCGTCACCGGTGATGCCTATGTCGATCACCCGTCGTTTGGCATGGCGATCATTGGTCGGCTGCTGGAGTCGCAAGGCTTTCGCGTCGGCATCATCGCCCAGCCAAACTGGCAGTCGAAAGACGACTTTATGAAGCTCGGCGAGCCGAACCTGTTCTTCGGCGTCGCCGCCGGCAACATGGACTCGATGATCAACCGCTACACCGCCGACAAGAAAATCCGCTCGGATGACGCCTATACCCCCGGCGGTTTGGCCGGCAAGCGGCCGGATCGGGCCAGCCTGGTCTACACCCAGCGCTGCAAAGAAGCCTACAAGAATGTGCCGATTGTGCTCGGTGGCATCGAGGCCTCGCTGCGCCGTATCGCCCATTACGACTACTGGCAGGACCGGGTGCGCAACTCGATCCTGATCGACTCCTGCGCCGACATCCTGCTGTACGGCAACGCCGAGCGAGCCATCGTCGAAGTGGCGCAGCGCTTGTCTTACGGGCACAAGATCGAAGACATCACCGACGTGCGCGGCACCGCTTTCGTGCGCCGCGATACGCCGAAAGACTGGTTCGAGATCGACTCTACGCGCATCGACCGGCCGGGCAAGATCGACAAGATCATCAACCCCTATGTGAACACCCAGGACACCCAGGCCTGCGCCATCGAGCAGGAAAAAGGCCCGCAGGACGATCCGAACGAGGCCAAGGTGGTGCAGCTGTTGCCGCACCCCAAACTGACCCGTGACAAGACCGTGATCCGCCTGCCGTCGTTCGAGAAAGTCCGTGGCGACTCGGTGCTCTATGCTCACGCCAACCGCGTCTTGCACCTGGAGACCAACCCGGGCAACGCCCGCGCTTTGGTGCAGAAGCATGCCGATGTGGACGTCTGGTTCACGCCGCCGCCGATCCCGATGACCACCGAAGAAATGGACTACGTGTTCGGCATGCCCTACGCGCGCATTCCGCATCCGTCCTACGGCAAGGAGAAAATCCCGGCCTACGAGATGATCCGTTTCTCGGTGAATATCATGCGTGGCTGCTTCGGCGGCTGCACCTTCTGCTCGATCACCGAGCACGAAGGGCGAATTATTCAGAACCGCTCGGAAGAGTCGATCATTCGCGAGATCGAAGAGATCCGCGACAAGGTACCGGGCTTCACCGGGGTGATTTCCGACCTCGGCGGGCCGACCGCGAACATGTACCGCATCGCTTGCAAGAGCCCGGAAATCGAATCCGCCTGCCGTAAGCCATCGTGCGTGTTCCCCGGCATCTGCCCGAACCTGAACACCGACCACTCGGCGCTGATCCAGCTGTACCGCAGTG
>JAURXE010000730.1 GCA_030654635.1 Pseudomonas sp. | reverse complement strand
GCAAAGTGCCGGGCAATAAAGGCCGGGCTGGCCAGCGCCCGATAACGCATGGCCCCCAACAACTGACTGCGCGCCCCCGCCACCGGCCGCTCGGCGGCGCACACGCAGGCCGCCACATCGCCACCGCGCATGCGTTTGAGGCCCACTTCCTGGTCTTCCACCACCAACTCCAGGAGTACCTGATGGCTGGCGCAAAACGGTCCGACGGCCGCCGCCCACCAGGTCGCCAAACTGTCGGCATTTAAAGCGATGCGCAAACGCTGCACAGTGCCGCCCTCATCCAGCGCCGGCACCTGGCCGTGCAAGTCCCGCTCGAGCAATCGCACCTGTTGCACATGGTTAAGCAGGCGCCGGCCAATCTCGGTCGGTGCCGGCGGTGTGCCGCGCACCAACACCGGCTGACCGACCCGCGCTTCCAGCAGCTTGATCCGCTGCGAGACCGCCGATTGCGACAAGCCCAGCAGCTGCGCCGCCCGCTCAAACCCAGCCTGCTCTACCACCGCAGCCAAGGCGGCCAGCAGTTTGTAATCGAACATTATTAATTTTCCTAATGGGCAATCAGCATGATTTGTTTATCTTATACATCTTGAGCGCGCAGGCTGACCAGCATCGAGCCGCAATAGAACGCTCATTTGCACCTCAGCCATCCACCCCACTCAGGAAGCGCCCAACATGTGGCACAGCTATTTCAACGGAATTTTGGTCGCCATCGGGCTGATCATGGCCATCGGTGCGCAAAACGCCTTTGTCTTGGCGCAGAGCCTGCGCCGCGAACATCACCTGAGCGTCGCCGCCCTCTGCGTTCTCTGCGATGCGTTGCTGGTCACCTTGGGAGTCTTTGGCCTGGCCACACTGTTGACCCAAAGCCCTTTGCTGCTGAGTCTGGCCCGCTGGGGTGGCGCAGCGTTTTTGCTGTTTTACGGCAGCCAGGCACTGCTGCGTGCCCTGCGCCCGCAAGCACTCAATCAGGCCGAACAAAGTGGTCCACGCTCACGCCGTGCGGTATTGCTCAGCGCCCTGGCGGTCACTCTACTCAATCCCCATGTGTACCTGGATACCGTCCTGCTGATCGGCTCCCTCGGCGCCCAGCAAGCGGCACCTGGCGCCTACGCCCTAGGCGCGGCCAGTGCATCGCTGGTGTGGTTCTTCACCCTGGCCATCGGCGCCGCCTGGCTGGCCCCGTGGTTGGCGCGTCCCGCCACCTGGCGCCTGCTGGATCTGGCCGTGGCGGCGATGATGTTCAGCGTCGCTGGCCAGTTAGTGTTCGCCGGTTAAGCCCCAAACAGGGCCAGGACAAGGCTCTGGCTCGGCTTCTCCACACAGTTGTTGCGTGGTTAGCCTCAGGTTCGAGTGCTATCATCGCCCGTTCGCGGCGCCCTGAGCCATAAGCTTGGCGTCGCCGGCCGGCCCGTGAACCGGTTGCGCGCGTGCAGCGCACACTCAGACCTGATGCCTGACCTAATAATCAACGGAGATAAACCATGGCTTTCGAATTGCCGCCACTGCCCTACGAGAAAAACGCCCTCGAGCCGCACCTGTCTGCCGAGACCCTGGAGTTCCACCACGATAAGCACCACAACACTTACGTGGTTAACCTGAACAACCTGGTGCCGGGCACCGAGTTCGAAGGCAAGACGCTCGAAGAAATCATCAAGACTTCCGCCGGCGGCATCTTCAATAACGCCGCGCAAATCTGGAACCACACCTTCTACTGGAACTGCTTGGCGCCAAACGCTGGCGGCCAACCGACTGGCGCGCTGGCCGATGCGATCAACGCAGCCTTCGGCTCGTTCGACAAGTTCAAAGAAGAGTTCAGCAAGACCTCCATCGGCACCTTCGGCTCCGGCTGGGGCTGGCTGGTGAAGAAAGCTGACGGCTCCCTGGCTCTGGCCAGCACCATCGGCGCCGGCTGCCCACTGACCAGCGGCGACACCCCGCTGCTGACCTGCGACGTATGGGAACACGCCTACTACATCGACTACCGCAACATGCGTCCTAAGTATGTAGAAGCGTTCTGGAACCTGGTTAACTGGGACTTCGTGGCGAAAAACTTCGCTGCCTAAGCCCTTGGCCGCTACCGTTCGGTAGCGCGCTAAAACCAAAAAGCCCGCATCCATGGATGCGGGCTTTTTTGTGGGCGCTTTGGTGGCTGCTGTAGGCTTGTAGTCGCCGAAGGCAGTACACCGCTGGCTTGGCGGTGCACCCGGACGGCGGACTGTTCGCTGCGCTCCTGAGTCCGCCCTACGCCCGCCCTACGCCCTTATGCCTTGGCCGGTTTAACCCGGAACCAGGCGGCGTACAGCGCCGGCAAGAACAGCAAGGTCAAGGCCGTAGCCACCACCAGGCCGCCCATGATCGCCACCGCCATCGGCCCGAAGAACACGCTGCGCGACAGCGGAATCATCGCCAGTACCGAGGCCAGCGCGGTCAGCACTATCGGCCGGAAGCGTCGCACCGTGGCGCCGACTATGGCGTCCCACTGATTGATGCCCGCCGCGATGTCCTGCTCAATCTGGTCGACCAAAATCACCGAGTTACGCATGATCATTCCCGCCAAGGCGATGGTGCCGAGCATGGCGACGAAGCCAAAGGGCTGCTGGAACACAATCAAGAACAGGGTGACGCCGATCAGCCCCAAGGGCGCGGTGAGAAACACCATGGCCGACAGTGAGAAGCTTTTCAGCTGCAGCATCAGCAAGGTCAGCACCACCAGGATAAACAGAGGCACGCCGGCGTTCACCGAGCCCTGGCCCTTGGCCGCATCCTCGACAGTACCGGCAACATTGAGTTCATAGCCCGACTGCAGCTCAGCCATGATCGGTTGCAAGGTGGGCATGATTTGCTTGACCAGGGTAGACGGCTGCTCCTGACCATAGATGTCGGCGCGTACGGTGACGGTTGGCAAGCGATTGCGGTGCCAGATGATGCCTTCTTCGAAGCCATATTCCAGGGTCGCCACCTGCGACAAGGCCACGCTCTTGCCGCTGTCGGTGGGTATCGCCAGGCTTGGCAACTGCGACAACTGCTGACGGTCATCGGTGCTGCCGCGCTGCAAGATCTCAATCAGCTCATTACCCTCGCGGTACTGACTAACACTGGAGCCGGACAAGGCGCTTTGCAGAAACCGCGACAGATCCGAGGTATTCACCCCCAGGGCCCGCGCACGATCCTGATCGACCAACAGACGGATGACCTTGCTCGGCTCCTCCCAGTCCAGATGCACATTCACCACGTGGGGGTTTTCGCGCACCTTGTCGGCCACTTGTCGGGCCAGCGCACGCACCACCTCAATATGCTCACCAGACAGGCGGAACTGAATCGGATAGCCAACCGGCGGACCGTTCTCCAGTCGCGAAACCCGCGAGCGCAAGGTCGGGAACTCGTTGTTAAGCAGTTCGATCAGCCACACCCGCAGCTCTTCGCGGTCTTCAACCGATTTAGCCAGCAGCACGAACTGGGCAAAACTGGCCGACGGCAGCTCTTGGTTGAGCGACAAAAAGAACCGTGGCGAGCCGGAGCCCACATAGGCCACGTAGTTAACAATGCCTTCGCGCTCTTTAAGAATCGCCTCTAGGCGCTTGACCTGCTCATTGGTGGCGGTCAGGGACGCGCCTTCGTTGAGCTTCATATCGATCAACAATTCTGGTCGCCCCGAGGCCGGAAAGAACTGCTGCGGCACGAAACGGAACATCACGATGGAGGCGATAAACAGCCCCACCGTCAGCAAGATCACGCTCTTGCGCCGGCGCACGCACCAGTCTACGGTGCGCCGCACCCGCTGATAGAACGGCGTTGCATAGGGGTCATAGCCTTTATCGCTGCCGCCATGCTTGGCCGCATGCAACTTGGCCAGATCAGGCAACAAGCGCTCGCCCAAGTAGGGCACGAATATCACTGCAGCAATCCACGAGGCCAGCAGGGCGATGGTCACCACCTGGAAGATCGAGCGGGTGTATTCGCCGGTGCTGGAGTTGGCCGTGGCGATCGGCAAGAAGCCGGCGGCGGTGATCAGGGTGCCGGTATGCAATGGAATCGCAGTTCTGGTCCAGGCATAACTGGCGGCGGTCAGGCGGTCGAAGCCCTGCTCCATTTTGATCGCCATCATCTCAACCGCAATGATCGCGTCATCCACCAGCAGGCCGAGGGCCAATACTAGGGCACCGAGGGAGATCTTGTGTAGGCCGATGCCAAAAAACTGCATGCTGGCAAAGGTCATGGCCAGCACCAGCGGAATCGACAAGGCCACCACCAAACCGGTGCGAAAACCCAGCGAGAAGAAGCTCACCAGCATCACGATGATCAGCGCCTCGACCAGCACCTGGACGAACTCGCCAACCCCGGCCCGCACGGCGGCCGGTTGATCTGAGACCTTGCTCAATTGCATACCGGCCGGCAGGGTTTCCTGCAGGCGGGCAAACTCTTTCTCCAGCGCGGTGCCGAGCACCAGGATGTCGCCGCCAGCTTTCATCGAAACGGCAATGCCCAGCGCGTCCTCACCCATAAAACGCATGCTCGGCGCGGCCGGATCGTTAAAACCGCGGTGCACCTCGGAAACATCGCCGATACGGAAGGTTCGATCGCCCACTTGAATGGGGAAATCACGTATTTCTTTGACGCTTTGAAAACTGCCCGACACCCGCAAGCGCACGCGATCGGTGGGAGTTTCGAAGAAACCGGCGGCGCTTAAAGCGTTTTGTTTATCCAGTGCTTGCTGCACGGCCACCAGCGGCACCCCAAGGGTTGCCAGCTTGACGTTGG
>JAURXE010000717.1 GCA_030654635.1 Pseudomonas sp. | reverse complement strand
TACATCGCCTTTCTGGCCGCGCGCGGGGTCAAATTGTTTCGTCTGGATGCTTTTGGCTATACCACCAAGCGGATTGGCAGTAGCTGCTTTTTGGTCGAGCCGGATGTCTACCGGATTCTCGAGTGGTTTCGCGAGACCGGCGAGAAATATGGCGCCGAGATGCTGCCCGAGGTACACGATCACATCAGTTATCAGTACGCCATCTCGCAGCGCAACATGCGCCCTTACGCCTTCGCCTTGCCGCCGCTGGTGCTGCATGCGTTTTTATCCGGTAACAGTCGTTACCTGCGTCAGTGGTTGCGCATGTGTCCGCGTAACCAGATCACGCTGCTCGACACCCATGACGGCATCTGCATCCCGGATGTGGAAAGCATGCTGCCGGAGTTGGAGATCCGCTTTCTCATCGATGAGGTCTCGACCCGCAGCGCCGACCCGATCATGCGGCGTTCGGCGGTCAGCGTGCACAGCGTCGGCGCCATCTACCAGCTGACCTGCACCTTCTACGAAGCCTTGCTGCGCAATGACGATGCTTATATCGCGGCGCGGGCCATCCAGTTCTTCACCCCGGGCATCCCGCAGGTGTATTACGTCGGCCTGCTGGCAGGCTGCAATGATTTTGCCTTGTGCGCGGCGAGTGGCGAGGCGCGCGACGTCAACCGCCATGCTTACAGTCTGGCCGAGGCCGAGGATGCCATGCAGCAACCGCTGGTACAGCGCTTGCTGGTGCTGATGCGCCTGCGCAATAGCCATCCGGCGTTTGATGGTTGCTTTGAGTTGCATCAGTCCGGCGATACCGGGGTGTCCATGGCCTGGCGTAACGGCGAGCATTATTGCCGGCTGTATGTGGATTTGCCGACCAATCAGGCCCTGATTGACTACCTCGATCCCGTGACGCAGCAAGAGCTGCGCCTGCGCTGCTGAGCGCTGGCCGTGCTTGTTTAGCGCGGATGCTGGGTTAGCTCGGGTCGGGGTGGGGGTTTCGGGTTAAACTTGGCGACTTTCCCGCTGCAGATAATCAAGAAGTCCCCCCATGGCCCAGCCGTCCACCACGTACAAAATCGACCTGAACCTCACCGACATTGATCGCAGCGTGTATGAAAGCCTGCGTTTCACCGTGGCCAAGCATCCGTCGGAAACCGAGGAGCGTCTGGCCGCGCGGCTGATTGCCTATTGCCTGTTCTATCACGAGCATTTGGCCTTCGGTCGGGGTCTGTCGGATATCGACGAGCCGGCGCTGTGGGAAAAAAGCCTGGATGACCGCGTGCTGCACTGGATCGAAGTCGGCCAGCCCGACAGCGACCGCATGACCTGGTGCTCACGACGCACCGAGAAGTTCAGCCTGGTGGCTTACGGCAGCCTGCGCGTTTGGCAGACCAAGGTGCTCGACCCGGTACGCAATCTGAAAAACCTCAATGTGGTGGCCGTGGATCAGGAGGCTCTGGCTGGCTTAGCCCTGAACATGCCGCGCTCGCTGAGCTGGAGCGTGATGATCAGCGATGGCGAGTTGTTCGTTACCGATGAGCGCGGTCAGCATGAAGTGCCATTGGAATGGCTGGTCGGCGAACGTTAAGTCTCGCTCGTTTACGGCGCTTGTAGGGCGGCTGAACCCCGCGCGATTTGCAGCGTCGCATCACTTCGGCGGATTGCAACCGCCCTACGGATTTAACGTCTCATTTTTTAGAGCTGCCCATGCGCATCGAACCCCGCCCGCTACCTGCCGTGTTGCCTAATCTGGGCGATCTACCGCCGTTGCTCACTCGCTTGTATGCCGCCCGTGGCGTGCAGTCGGCGGCCGAGTTAGACAAGGGCTTGGCGCGGCTGATCCCCTTTCAACAACTCAAGGGCATCGATGCGGCGGTCAGTTTGCTGGTGACG
>JAURXE010000711.1 GCA_030654635.1 Pseudomonas sp. | reverse complement strand
GACTGGAGAAGTGTTTGACCCGGCATATGCGTTGTCGAGTTGCCGAGCCACGTAAAGAATTACCACTCGCGGTGCGGGTATCCACAGGGGTTTCATCATGATCGCAGTCAATAACAATGCCGCGTTGCAAGTTGAGGATTTACACAAATCCTTTGATGGAGTCGAAGTGCTTAAAGGCGTGTCATTGACGGCGCAAAAGCATGACGTGATCAGCATTATCGGCTCCAGCGGCTCGGGCAAAAGCACCTTGTTGCGCTGCATGAACCTGCTGGAGTTTCCCGACAGCGGCAAGTTGCGCGTGCATGGCGAGGAGCTGGATTTGGCGCCGAACCTGCGCGGTGGTCGTTCGCGGCGCTTTCAGCGGCAGATCGAACGGGTGCGTTCGCGCCTGGCCATGGTCTTTCAGTCGTTCAATCTGTGGCCGCATATGACGGTGCTGGAGAACGTGATGATGGGCCCCTGCATCGTCCTCAAACGCAACAGGGACGAGGTCGAGACGCAGGCCAAGACCCTGCTGGCGCGGGTCGGCATGCTGGAGAAATGCCATGTGTATCCGGAGTGCCTGTCTGGCGGGCAGAAGCAGCGGGTCGCGATTGCCCGTGCCCTGGCTATGGACCCGGAGGTGATGCTGTTCGATGAGCCGACCTCGGCTCTGGATCCGGAGCTGGTCAACGAGGTGCTACTGGTGATTCGCGAACTGGCCGAGGAAGGCCGCACCATGATCATGGTTACCCACGAAATGCGCTTTGCCCGCGAAGTGTCGTCCAAGGTGGTGTATTTGCACCAAGGACGGATCGAAGAACAGGGCAGCCCGGAACAATTATTCAATGCACCGCAATCAGCTAATTTGCGTCGCTTGTTGGCCGCACAACACTAATAGAGTTTGAAGTTAAAACTTACGGATAAAACCTAGCCACAACTTAATACTGCCCTTGCATAAGTGAGTAATCAATTATGAGTCAAGTCGTCTCGTTGCACCCCTGGAAAAGAAAACAGCTTCTGGAAAGTGTATATAATCAATTGCTGATCGATGGGGTAAATGCCACCGAATTGCTGGAGCGCTATGGCTCACCGTTGTATGTCTATTCGCAAACCAAGTTGCGCGAGAATGCCCTGGATATTCTCGGTAACTTCCGCCGCGAACACGCCAATACCCGCGTGTGCTTTGCCAGCAAGGCTTGCGCCAACCTGGCGGTGCTCAAGGTATTCAAGGACTGCGGGTTGTCGATTGAGGTCAACTCCGGCGGCGAGTTCTTCAAGGCGCGGGCCGCCGGTTATGCCCCGGCGGACATGGTGTTCAATGGGGTGGCCAAGCAGGTCGGTGAACTGCGTGAAGTGATTGCTGCCGGGATCAAGGCGATCAACGTCGACTCGCTGTCGGAGCTGTCGCGCATCCTCGTGGTGGCCACTGAGTTGCAGCAGCAGGCGCGGGTCACCCTGCGGATCATTCCGGAAATCCAGGGCGGCGCCGCTGCCGGCTGGCAGACCGGCACCTCGACCTCCAAGTTCGGCATGACCAGCCTGGAGCAGGCCGAAGCCATAGCCCTGATAGTGCAGCATCCGGCGGCCCTGAAGATGGTCGGCATCCACGCCCATATCGGTACTCAGGTTAACGACATCGCCGTATACGAGGCGGAAGCGGATTTTCTGATCGGCTATTTCAAACAGGTGGCGGAGATGCTGCCGTACTCGCTGGAGCATGTGAATCTGGGCGGCGGTTTTCCGAAAAACTACAGCAGTGCACCGGATAACTTCGACAAGGTCGCCGCCCATTACTGTGAGAACTATCGCACCAGCATCGACTTCACCCTGCTGTCCAAACACCTGATCAAGCCGATTGGTCAGGCGCTGGGCGAGCAGATTGAAATCATCGTCGAACCAGGCCGCAGCATGGTCAGCGACACCGCCATTCTGCTGACCCGCATCGAGGCTGAGAAGCAGCGTCAGCAGAACCCCGTGTATTACCTGGATGCCGGCTACAGCGTGCTGTTCGACATCTATAACGGCTGGTATTTCCACATGCTCAACGCCTCGCGCGCCGATGATGTGCAGACCAAGCAATGCCGTATGGTCGGGCCGCTGTGCGACAGCAGCGACACCTACTACGACATCGAAGGCGAAGGCGCGCTGAACTCCCTGCTCAAGGCCGAGCCGGCGCTGCTGGCGCACCGCGGCTTGCTCGAAGAGGTGTTGGTCAACCAGCCGAATATGCGTGAACTGCCGGCCGCTACCGCCATCGGTGACGTCATTGCCTTGCTCGATGTCGGCGCCTACGCCCTGGAAAACATGACCGAGTACTGCGGTCGTCAGGCCGCCGCCGCGGTGCTGGTGGACCTGCAGCAAGGCAGTCGGCTGATCCGCCGGCGTGCCGAGTACCAGGACCTGCTGGCGTATGACGTCGACTGAGGCGACGAGTGTTGTGATGATGCAACGGCAGAGGCCCGAACCCTCTGAATTGGGCCTCTGCCGCTGGCCGTCCGTGTTTGCCCACAGCCCTGCTGCCAGTGCTATGTTGTGCCCGGAGCGCAGGCCATGACGGCGTGCTTGGGAGAGAACCGTATGCTGTCGCCGCGTGAGCGCTTGTTGCGCAATCTGGACTGGAACCTGCTGTACACCTTTCTGGTGATTGTCGAGGAAAGCAGCATCACCGGTGCGGCGCGCAAACTGGCGCTGAGCCAGCCGAGTGTCAGCAATGCCTTGAAGCGCCTGGAAGGGCATTTGGGCATGCGCCTGATCCATCGCAAGAAAGGCATGTTTTCCCTCACCGAGCAGGGCTTGCGGGTCTACGAATATGTCTCGTCGGCCGGCAGCATCATCGACAACATGGCCGAGCAGTTTGCCGGCGAAGCCGACGCGGTGCTGGGCGAGCTGAACATCCAGGTCGCCAGCCATGTCAGTTGTCAGTCGTTCGATGACAGCCTGGCGCAGTTCCATCGCCTGTACCCCAATGTGCTGATCAGCATTAATACCCAGCCCAGCGCCGATATCGTCAATGCGGTGGCCCAGGGGCATTTGCACATCGGCATCAGCAACAAGAAAACCGCCCAGACCGGCTTGCATTTTGATTTGCTCGGCTATGAGCAGATGGCCTTCTACTGCGGCCCTCGGCATCCCTTGTTTGGGCGTAGCGAGCTGACGGCCGCGGACTTGCGGGGCCTGTCGTATGTCTCCTTTGAAAGCGATCAGCCGGGCGAGGGGCTCAGTGCCGTCAGCTCGGTGCGTGCC
>JAURXE010000161.1 GCA_030654635.1 Pseudomonas sp. | reverse complement strand
TAGATCTCTTTGGCCAGCTGCTCGACGTTGGTGAGGTTGCCGTTGTGCGCCAAGGTAATGCCATAGGGCGAGTTGACGTAAAATGGCTGCGCCTCGGCGGAGCTGGAGCTGCCGGCAGTCGGGTAACGCACATGACCAATGCCCATATGGCCGACCAAACGCTGCATATGGCGCTGATGAAACACGTCACGTACCAGGCCGTTGTCCTTGCGCAAAAACAACCGGCCATCATGGCTAGTCACAATACCGGCAGCATCCTGGCCGCGGTGCTGGAGGACGGTAAGCGCGTCATACAGCGCCTGATTGACGTTCGACTTACCGACGATACCGACGATGCCACACATGTGACGCAACCCCTGCTAGTAGTACTGCTAATTCTGGGCATTGGTGCGCAGCACACAACGCCCCTTTAACTGCGATGTTAACTCGGCGCGTGCAAACTGCTCGCAAACCACTGACCCGCCATCCCGACAATCAGGTTTTTTGACCAATCAGCGACTATTAGAAAATGTGGAATCAGGCTCGACTGCTGCCACCACGGATCCTGCTGAACCGGCGCCAGGCTTAGCAGCCCGGTTAATACCACCACCAGCAAGGCGCCGCGAGCGCCTCCGAAGACCATGCCAAGAAAGCGATCGGTGCCCGACAAACCGGTCACCCGCACCAGCTCACTGATCAGGAAATTAACCAAGGCGCCCACCAGCAAGGTGGCCACAAATAAAATCGCACAACCGGCGATGATCCGCGCCGAAGGCATTTCAATAAAATCGGTGAGGTGCTGCGCAAGCGCGCCGCCAAACATCCAGGCAACGACGCCGGCAATGATCCAGGTAACCAGCGACAGGGCTTCTTTAACGAAACCGCGCTTGAGGCTGATCAAACAGGAGATAACGATGATGGCGATAATCGCCCAATCAACCCAAGTAAGTGCCACAGCAAAGCCTGCATACATGAAAGGCCGGCGATTTTAACAGAGCGCCGGCCTCACGGTAAGCCGCGCTTCAGCCTCGTTCGGGCTGAAAGCGCACCACAAAGCCGTTGAGCTTCTGCTGGCGGGTTAATTGATCGCGCAAACGATCGGCTTCAGCGCGCTCAATGACCGGGCCGACAAAGACCCGGTTCATGCCTTCGACGTTGCGTACGTAGGCATTGTATCCGGCACCACGCAGGCGATTCTGCAAGCTATCGGCACTGGTGCGGCTGGATAAACTGGCCAGCTGAATCGACCAACTGACGGACAAACCATTGGCATCCAAACGGCTTACTGGCGCCGCGACTTCTGCGACCGGCGGCTTAGTTGCGGCTGGTGGTGTTACTGCGGCCTGCGGTTTAGCAGGCGCCACTACGGCGGGCGCAGCTGCCGCGATCTCCGACTCTGTCATAGGTACCGGTTCATCCGGCAGTAACTGCGCCTGCGGCACGCTGACCGGATCCAGTTCAACCTGCGGCATCACGGGTGCTTGTGGCATAGCAGGAGCATCAACCACCACGCGCTGCAAATCATCCTGACGAGACAGCAACATCGGCAAAAAAATCACCATCAACGCCAGCAGCACTAAAGCGCCGACGATTCGCTGCTTGAGCCCACTAT
>JAURXE010000700.1 GCA_030654635.1 Pseudomonas sp. | reverse complement strand
CCCTCGGCACCATCATGCTGGCGGTCATGTTCATTCGTATTTTGCGCGGGCATTTTGATGCCGAACACCAGTTCGGTTTCGAGGCGGCCAGTTGGTACTGGCACTTTGTTGATGTGGTGTGGATCGGCTTGTTTGTCTTTGTTTACGTGCTTTGACCAACAGCCCCGGCAGCCTAGCCAGCTGCCGGCTAAGGTACTTACCACGCTACGTGGGAAACCAACTGACCGCTGTAAAAGCCCCAACTAATCAGTGCCACAGTGAGGGCTGCGAGTATTACGCGTACCGTGAGGGCATTGACCACCCGTGAGCCACGGCCTTCATCTTTAACCAGAAAGAACAGGCCGCTGAACAAGCTGACCAAGGTGGCCAGTAACAAGATGACGATCGCCGCTTTAAGCATGAAGTAACTCCGGGGGGAGGGGTAATGCCTAGCAGTATAGCCAGCCATAAAACAATATTTTGGCCACGCCGGTGAAACCCTTTCGGCCGGGCTTGCTGCCAAGCGTGCTGGTGCTGGCGTTGTTACCACTGTTGATCGGTCTGGGCTTTTGGCAGTTGGCGCGGGCCGAGCAAAAGCGTGAGTTGTTGAGTGCCCAAGAGGTTCGTCGACAAGCACCGCCGCAAGCGCTTGGCGAGCTGGAGCTGAGCACCGATCCGTCGTTTCGGCGGGTATTGCTGCAAGGCCACTTCGATGCTGAGCACAGCATTTTGCTGGATAACCGCACCCGTGCCGGGCGCGCCGGAGTCGAGTTGCTACAACCTTTTTATGATCAAAACAGCGGCCTTTGGCTGCTCCTCAATCGCGGCTGGCTGGCCTGGCCAGACCGGCGCACGCCTCCCGTGTTCAGCACTCCAAGCGGCGCTGTGCAGTTGCAGGCCTGGGTCTATGTACCGCTGGGTGAGAGTTTTCAGTTGCAGCGCGATCAGCCCGGCAGCGTTTGGCCGCAATTGCTCACCCGGGTTGATGCGCCGGCTTTGTGGCAGCAGTTGGGCCGCGGCGGTTGGCCGTATGAGCTACGGTTAGAGCTAGGGCCGGCGGCATATCAAACCGACTGGCCGGTGGTGGCGATGAGCCCTGAAAAACACCAGGGCTATGCTGTGCAGTGGTTCGCGCTGGCGCTGGCATTGTCCGTGTTGTTTGTGTATTTCGGCTTTAATTCAACCGCTAACAACCCTCTAAGGAAGCGCAGCGATGCATGCAGTGACCCCCAAGCCTGAGCTAAATCCACGCCGTGGACGTTTGCAGTTGCTGCTGATTTTGGCCGCGACCATAGGCCCAATACTGCTGGCGACGGCCATGTACAAATGGCAGTTCTGGGTGCCGGAATCGCGCAGTTACCACGGCGAGTTGCTGGGTAGCGGGCAAAGCCGTAGCGAGTTGGGGGTGGCGGCGCAGGATGAACAACGTTGGCAGTTGCTGGTAACCGCCCCTGAAGACTGCGCCGCCGATTGCCAGCAACTGGTGTATCTGGCCCGGCAGATTCAAATTGGTCTGGGGCGTGAGTCCTCGCGCGCCAGCCATGGGTTGGCCAGCTCCGCGCCGCTGAGCGAGACCTACCAGGCGCAATTACAGCGCGAATACCCACAGCTGGAACGCTTTGAGTTGGAGCGCCACCGTTACGATCAACTGCTCAAAGGCAATCCGGCGGTACAGCTGTGGATTATCGATCCGCACGGCAATCTGGTCCTGCGCTACGACGCGAAGGCCGATGGTAAGCAGGTGCTGACGGACCTGCGGCTGCTGCTAAAACTGTCGAATATCGGTTAAGCGCAGACTTCAAGGAGCACTCATGGCCAAACCCGGATACCGCCTCGCCCTGCTCGCCACCTGTCTGGCGCTGCTGGTCGTGCTGCTCGGCGCCTATACCCGGCTGACCCACGCCGGCCTGGGCTGTCCGGATTGGCCTGGCTGCTATGGCTTTATCGGCGTGCCCCAATCCGAGACACAGCTGGCCCATGCTGAATTGAATTACCCCCAGGCACCGGTGGAGGAGCAAAAGGGCTGGAGCGAGATGATTCATCGCTACTTTGCCGGCAGTCTCGGCCTGTTGCTGGTGGGTTTGGCGATTCACGCGTGGCGCCACCGCAAACAACCCGGGCAGCCGTTGAAGCTGCCGCTGCTGCTGGTCGTGGTGGTCATCGCCCAAGCGGCTTTTGGCATGTGGACGGTTACCCTGAAGCTCTGGCCGCAAGTGGTTACCGCGCACCTGCTCGGTGGTTTTACCACGCTGAGCCTGCTGCTGTTACTGAGCTTGCGTTTGTCCGGTCGTTGGCCGGCGTTGGCCGAAGTGTCGCCACGATTGCGCCTGCTCGCCGCGCTCAGCTTGCTGCTGGTAATCGGGCAGATCGCCCTTGGTGGTTGGGTTAGCAGCAACTACGCGGCAGTGGCCTGTGTCGATTTGCCGACCTGTCATGGCCAGCTGTGGCCGGCGATGGATTTTGCCAATGGCTTTCACCTGAGCCAGCACATCGGCCCTAACTACCTCGGCGGGCAGCTCGACAGCGATGCACGCACGGCCATCCATATGAGCCACAGGCTCGGTGCGCTGCTGGTGACCCTGGCGTTGCTGGCGCTGGCCTGGCGACTGCGCAGCGAGGGCTTAAGTAAATTGGCCGGCCTGTTGCTGCTGGCGCTGACGGTGCAAATCAGCCTCGGCGTCAGCAATGTCTTGCTGCACTTACCGCTGGCGGTGGCGGTGGCCCATAACGCCGGTGGCGCGGCCTTGCTGCTAACGCTGGTGCTGATTAATTACCGTCTGCGCGCGCCGGCTCTTGCGCGGCAAAGCAGTTTCGCCACCGTAGTCAGTCAGAGGGCGATCTAAACCAACAGGCACACAGGGTTCAGCACGGGTCACAGGCTTTGGGCCTTACCCCGTTATCGAATAACAATAAGGAGACACCTTATGGCCACTGTTTTAACCGAACGCCACAGCCAAGCGCTCTGGCGCGACTACCTAGAGCTGACCAAGCCGAAGGTGGTGGTGCTGATGCTGATCACATCCTTGGTCGGCATGTTCCTCGCCGCCCGCGCCGGGGTGCCTTGGACGATTCTGATCTTCGGCAACCTGGGTATCGCCTTCTGCGCCGGCGGCGCGGCGGCGGTCAATCATGTGGTTGATCGGCGTATCGACGCGGTCATGGCCCGCACCCATAAACGTCCGTTGGCCGAAGGACGGGTATCGCCGGCGGCGGCGCTGAGCTTTGCCATGTTGCTCTCGGTGGGCGGGCTGGCCATCTTGCTGGTCTTTACCAATCAGCTGACAGCCTGGCTGACCCTGGCGTCCTTGCTGGGCTATGCGGTGCTCTACACCGGCTTTTTGAAGCGTGCGACGCCACAGAACATCGTCATCGGCGGCCTGGCCGGCGCCGCTCCGCCGCTGCTGGGTTGGGTGGCGGTAACCGGGCATATAAGTGCCGAGCCACTGCTGCTGGTGCTGATTATTTTCGCCTGGACGCCGCCGCACTTCTGGGCGCTGGCCATCCACCGCAAAGAGGAATATGCCAAGGTCGACATCCCGATGCTGCCGGTGACCCACGGCGAGCACTACACCAAAGTGCACATCTTGCTCTACACCTGCGTGATGTTCGCCGTTACCCTGCTGCCCTACACCATTCATATGAGCGGTTTGCTTTACTTGGTGTGCGCTGTCGGCCTGGGTGCGCGGTTTCTGCACTGGGCCTGGGTGCTGTACCGTGACAGCAAGCCGCACGCGGCGATCAACACCTTCAAGTACAGTATCTGGTACTTGTTCTCGCTGTTTATCGCCCTACTCGTTGATCACTACTTACTGCTGAGCCTATGAAGCGGCCCTCAACGTGGCTGCGCTCGACCATGCGGAGTTAGGAGTGGCTGACATCGTTCGCCGATTTTAAGGATTGCTTCAATGACCCGTATTCAAACAACCGTATTTATTCTGGTCGCCGTGGTGGCGCTGGTGCTTGGCCTGACGGTCAACAAGGTCCTGACTAACTCGGGCCGGGCTGACCCTGCGGTATTGCTGGATGCCGGGATTGTCTTGCTGCCACAGAACCGTAGTTTGCCGTCGCTGAGCTTGACTAATCAGGACGGCCAACCGGTGGTGGTGGATCAACTCAAGGGCAAATGGAGCTTGTTGTTTTTTGGCTACACCTTCTGCCCAGACATCTGCCCGACCACCCTCGCCCAGCTGCGTGAGCTGAAAACCTTGTTGCCTGAGGCCGCGCGCAACAACCTGCAAATCATCTTCGTCAGTGTCGATCCGCACCGCGATACGCCAGCGCAGATCAAGCAATACCTGAGCTATTTTGATCCGAGCTTTCAAGGTTTAACCGGTGACGAGGCGACGCTGCAGAAATTCGCTAATGCCGTCAGCATTCCCTTTATTCCCGCTGACACCAGCAAAGAAAACTACACGGTCGATCACAGCGGTAACCTAGTCATTCTCGGCCCCGATGGTCGTCAACATGGTTTTATCCGCGCACCCCTGAATAACCAAAAACTTAAAGAGCAGCTGCCGGGGTTGTTAACTGAGCAAAACTGACCGGTGCCTTAGGGCTTTAAGCTAAGGCGCAAAAAAATGCCCGCTCAACTGAGCGGGCATTTTTATTTACGCTGAATAATCAGCTATCAGCGAGTCATCAGAACGCCGGCACGACCGCACCTTGGTACTTCTCGTTGATAAAGGCTTTGACCTCAGGGCTGTTCAGCGCCTTGGCCAGCTTTTGCAGGTTGGCGTCGTCTTTGCGCTCGCCGCTGACCACCAGAATGTTCACGTACGGCGAGTCGCTGCCTTCGATCACCAACGCATCCTTGGTCGGATTGAGTTTGGCTTCCAGCGCGTAGTTGGTGTTGATCAGCGCCAGGTCGACCTGGTCGAGCACCCGTGGCAGGGTGGCAGCTTCCAGTTCGCGGACTTTGATGGCTTTCGGGTTGCTGACGATGTCTTTGACTGTGGCGGTGATGCCGGCGCCGTCTTTCAAGGTGATTACCCCAGCCTTGGCCAGCAGCAACAGGGCGCGGCCGCCGTTGGTGGCGTCGTTGGGGATCACCACGTTGGCGCCCTGGGGCAAGTCGGCGAGGCTTTTGACTTTGCTTGAGTAGGCGCCGAAGGGTTCGATATGCACGCCGGCGATGCTGACCAGCTGGCTGCCACGGGCCTTGTTGAACTCATCCAGGTACGGCTGGTGCTGGAAGAAGTTGGCGTCCAGACGGCCCTCGGCCACCTGCACGTTCGGCTGCACGTAGTCGGTGAAGACCTTGATCTTCAGCTCCACGCCTTGCTTGGCCAAGGCGGGCTTCACGAACTCGAGGATTTCTGCATGGGGTACGGCGCTGGCGGCGATACTCAGGGTTTCGCTGGCCTGAGCGTTAAAAACACTGGCCAGGGCGGCAGCAGCGGCAAGCTTAACAACTAGTTTTTTCATCATTGAGTTCCTTGTGGGAAGTGGTGCGGGCTCCGAGGGTAATGGTCGCCTGCCGGTTTATTGTCGAGACTTTGTCATTTCCTGAAGCTTTTATTTTCTAGAACTTTTATTTACGTGAGAAATGCACCACCAGCTTATCGCCAGTGTTTTGCAGAATTTGCACCAGCACCAACAGCAGCACCACGGTGACTGCCATCACATCTGGCTGATAACGCTGATAGCCATAGCGCACGGCCAAGTCGCCCAGGCCACCGCCGCCGATCAGGCCGGACATCGCCGTGTACGACACCAGGGTAATGGCCGTCACGGTGATGGCGGCGAGGATGCCTGGCAGCGCTTCTGGCAGCAGGGCGCGGGTGATGATTTGCCAGGTGCTGGCGCCCATCGCCTGGGTGGCTTCGATGATGCCGCGTTCGACTTCGCGCAAGGCGGTTTCCACTAGTCGGGCGAAAAACGGCGTAGCACCGACCACCAGTGGCGGAATGGCGCCGGCCACGCCCAGCGAAGTGCCGGTCAGCAGCACCGTCAGCGGGATCATCAAAATCAACAGGATCACGAACGGCACCGAGCGCAATACGTTGGCCAGCAGCGACAACAGACCGTACAGCGCCGGCTGGGCAAACAATTGGCGTGGACCGGTGAGAAACAACAGCACCCCCAGCGGCAGGCCGAGCAACAGGGTGAACAGCAACGAGCCGCCGAGCATGCTCAGGGTGTCGAGGCTGGCGTAGCCGATTTCCGTCCAGTCGACGTTGGGTAGCAGACTTGCGAGTAAGGCTTCCATTAACGCAGCACCTCCAGGTGCACATCGGCGGCGACAAAGCAGGCCAGTG
>JAURXE010000697.1 GCA_030654635.1 Pseudomonas sp. | reverse complement strand
TCAACTGCCTGAATATCCCCCAAGACATGCTGCCGCGCTGGGGCGAACATCATCACAGCAGCGGCGATGAATAAGCCGCTCACGTTAGTGCTGGCTGCTCTGTTGCTGCAGGGTTGTGCCAGCGTCAGCACCCTGAACGGGGCTAAGACGGACTTGCCGATTATTTATTCCGGCACCCGCCTGGACTGGTACGCCCTGCATGGCGGTTGCTGCCCGGTGCAGCGCTTTGGCAGTGAAGCACCGGGCTATCCGGCGCTTGATCTGCCCTTTAGTGCGCTGCTGGATACCCTGGTGCTGCCCTTCACGGTCTTGGCCGAGCTGGGTGTAGGGGTTGGTGTGCGCGGCGGGCTGTAAGCTCGCTTGCCGCTTGCCGCCGCAGTTAGGTAGCCCAGCCCCACGATACCCAGGTCATCGGCCTTGGGCCTTTGAGGTAGCGGCTGTCGAGTTGCTCGATCTGAAAGCCGCCGGCGCAAATCAGTGCCGGGATGTCGCGGTTTAAATGACAGCCGCCGGCCAGCGGTTTCCATATCGGTGTCAGGCGGTTTTGCCAGCGCACCACCGGCAGATCGGGGGCCAGCCCGTGTTCGCTGAACAGTAGCTTGCCGCCGGGTTTGAGCACCCGCCGCATCTCCTGCAAGGCCGTCAGGGCATCGGGGATGGTGCAGAGGGTGAAGGTGCAAACGATGCTGTCGAAACTGGCGTCTGCCGCCTGGATCTGCCCCAGCTCCAGGGCGATCATCTCGACCGGAATGCTGATCTGTGTGGCGCGTTGCTGTGCCAGCTTTTGCATCGCGGCGCAGGGGTCGACACCGACTATGGCGCTGACTTTATCCGGGTCATAAAAGCTCAGGTTCAGCCCACTGCCGATACCGATCTCCAGCACGCGACCGCAGGCCATGGGCACCACTTGCGCCCGGGTTTTCATCACGGCGCCCATGCCGCAGGCAAAATCAATCAGGTGTGGCAGCAGGTGGCGGTCGTAAAAGCCCATAAGTAACTGTCCTCAGCGACCCAGATGGCGTAGTTGCGCCGATTCGATAATCCGCGTGCCGTCTTGCTCCTCCAGCGCCAGGCGCCATAGCGCGCGGGCCAGGGTGCAGGCCTGAATGCCACGGTATTTACCGGGAATCCAGCGGGCCAGGGGCGCGATCAAGCGCTCGCCCAGGCGAAATTCGCGGCGTGGGCCGAGCAGCAGCGAAGGCCGGGCGATGGTCAGCTGCGGCCAGTTTTGTGCGCGCAAGGCGGCTTCCATTTCCCCTTTGATGCGGTTGTAAAACACCCCGGATTGGGCGTCGGCGCCGAGGGCGCTGACTACCAGGAAATGCCGGGCACCGAGGGCGCGCGCGCGTTCGGCGAAGGCCAGCACCAGGTCGTGGTCGACGGCGCGAAAGGCCGCTTGCGAGCCGGCTTGCTTGAGGGTGGTGCCCAGGCAGCAGAAGGCGGTATCGAAGTTGCCGGTCAGTTGTGGCAATAACGTGGACAGTTCGCCGACCGGGTTGGCCAGGTGCGGGTGGCCAGCCAGTGCTCGCCGCGAGGGCGCCAAGACATGTGCCACGGTGGGCTCATTGAGCAGCCGATCAAGCAGGTGCTCGCCGGTCAGGCCGCTGGCGCCAGCGAGTAAAATACGTTGCGGTGTGAGGTACATAGGCAGTGCTCCGGGTAACGACCAGTTCAGGGGCTGGTTTTTTTGTGCTCAAGGTTGATCGCGCTAAGGGCTTGTTCGGCTTGGTTTTGACGTAATTTACGCCACTGGCTTAGCACACCTTTGGGGGCCCACATCTGCGGCTCAGAGGCTTGGAAATCGCCGGTTTTTTCCCGTTCGGCGACCTTGGTCTTGGTTAGCTCGAAGGCGCGCTGCAGGTCGTCGGTTTCGGACAGCGCCTCGCTCAACAGGGCGCGGCCAAAGTAGGTGAAGTCGGCTTCGTCCGAGCAGCCAAAGGACACACGGTCGGCGCGGGCCGCCGCGATCACTAGGGTTTTTTCGTCTTGCAGGGGCGGGATAAAGCCGCCGGCATAACAGGCGGCAATCACCACCACCTTGTTGCGCTTTTTAAGCGGTTTGAGCAGTTCGGCCAGCTCGCTGGCCGGCAGGCTTTCGAGCTCTAGGCGGGGCTGCTGGAGTGACAGCTGATGGTCGCGCGAGCCATGACTGGTCAGGTAGATAAACACCAGGTCTTCCGGCCCGCTGCGTTCGCTAAGGATTTGCACGGCGCGGCGCAGATTTTCGCGGGTGGCCAGTGGCCGGTCGGTCAGGTGGTCGCGGTGGTTGGTCAAACTGATCTGGCCGTGGGCGGCGAAGCGCTCACTGAAAAGTTGGTTGGCGTAGTCGGCCTCGCGCAGGAACACGCTTTGCGAGCCGTCGCCGGCCAGCGTGAGGCTGTACAGTTCGATTGCCGGGGTGGACGGTGGGACGGCTGCCAAGGCGCTTTCCAGCAGCTGTCCTTGGGCTAGCAAACCGAGTTCCAGCGGGTCGCCAAGGTGTTGCGCCCGCTCATCGCGGATCCGTCGACCATGTTGCCATTGGCCGCCAGAAACGCTGCCATCGGCCAGGGTGAGCTGGCCTTGGCCGTGGTAGTCATCGTCGGCAAACTCACCGACGAATCGGCTGCCGTCCGCCAGCTGCAGCTGGCCCTTGCCGTTAAAGCGCCAGTGACGCAGTTGGCCTTGGTAATGGCGGCCGTCGCTGCCAATGAACTCGCCGGCACCGGTCAGCGCGCCACGTTTGAATTGGCCGAGCCAGACATCGCCATCGCTGCTGGTATAGCGGCCTTTGCCGTCAAAGTTGTCGCGTTTAAAACCGCCCAGGTACTGTTCGCCATCAGCGCCCAGATAGCTGCCCTCGCCCTCAAGTTGGCCGTGCTTGAAGGTGCCGCTGAATAAATTGCCTTCGGCATCTTTGCGCACCCCTTGGCCCTGGGGTTCGCCGCGCTCGAACTGGCCGTTGTAGCTGCTGCCGTCGGCCAGCTCAAGGTTGCCCAGTCCGTGGAATTGATCGTTTTTAAAGGCCCCGCGATAGCTCATTTTGCCTTGCTGTAGATGGCCTTCGCCGTCCATCTGGCCCTGCTTGAAGTGGCCTTGATACTGGCTGCCGTCTTTGCGGCTGAGGCTGCCTTGGCCGTCGAACTCGCCCAGGCTGAATTCGCCCAGATAATGCTCGCCATGGGCCCCTTGCCATTCGCCGGCGCCGTGCGCCTGGCCATCTTTGAACTGCCCGGCGTACCAGCTGCCGTTGCTGTAATCCAGCCGCCCCGGCCCTTGTAGCAGGCCATTGATGACCTCGCCGCGATAGCGCCCGCCATCCGGCAGGGTGGCGTTAGGCGGGGTCAAGGGTTCGCCCTGGCCGCAAGCGGCTAGCAGCAAAGCAAGGCATAAGGGGGCAAGCAAATAGCGCATCAAAGACATCCCGGTCGAACCAGCAATAGTTGCAGTATGGCGCAAAGTATTGAGCGCGAGTGCGCTGTTGTTGGTGCTCTAAACGCAAACGGGGCGCTCATGGCGCCCCGTTTTTATGTGCAGTTATTTACACAAAGCAGAGGGTCAGCATCTCAGCAATATAGGCCGGTTTAGCTGAGCCTTCGATCTCTAGCACGGCCTTGGCTTTGAGCAGCCATTGGCCAGGGTTTTTCTCGGTGACCTCGACCAGGGTCAGTACCAGGCGCACGTTGGAGTTCACTTTGACCGGTTGAATAAAGCGCACGCTGTCCAGGCCGTAGTTGACCGCCATCTTCAAGCCTTTGGGCATCAGCATGATGCCTTCCATCAGCTTGGGCGCGAGCGACAGCGACAAGAAGCCGTGGGCTATGGTGCCGCCAAAGGGGGTCAGTTTGGCTTTTTCTGGATCGACGTGAATGAACTGGTGATCGCCGGTGCATTCAGCAAACTGGTTGATCCGCTCTTGGTCGATGTTCAACCATTCAGAGTGGCCAAGTTCCTTGCCGATATAATCCTTGAGTTCTGCTACGGGTACGAGGGCCATAAATTATCCTTAAAGTCGCGGGTGTTGTTGTTTTTAGCGGGTGTTGCTCCAGGGCCTTAGATCAACATCTAGCGCGGCCTTGGTCAAGCCACAAACGCGGCCGCCAGACGTAAGTTATAGCTGATATGTCGCTGTGCTTATAATGACGGCGTGATCTTCTGGGAGACTCTCATGCTGTTACGTGGCCTGACTTGGCTGGTGCTGTTTCAACTCTGCGGCACCGCAATCAATGTGTTGTGGTTACCGATGTTGCCGGGGCCGATCATCGGCATGCTGTTGCTGTTTGGTTTTTTGTTGCTGCGCGGCGAGGTGGGCGAACCCTTGAGTGTGGCCGCCACGGGGTTGCTGCGTTACCTGCCGTTGCTGCTGGTGCCGGCCGCAGTCGGGGTGATGGTGTATCTGCGGGTGCTTGCGGCGGACTTTTGGGCGATTGCCGGGGCCTTGAGCCTGTCGTTGTTGCTGTCGCTGGCTTTCGCTGGCTGGTTGATGCAAAAACTCATCGAGCGCCAGGCGCGCAGCGGCGGTGAGTCGTGATGGCCGCCTGGCAGGCGGTGATTCATCACCCGTTGTTTGGCGTTGGCATTACCTTGGCCGCCTATCAGCTGGCCCTGGCGGCTTATGAGAAAACCCGCTGGGTCTTCTTGCAGCCGGTGTTGTTGTCGATGCTGGCGGTGATCGGTGTGTTGCTGGCCTGTGGGCTGAGCTATGCCGAATACAAACAAAGTGCGCAATTGCTGATTGTGTTGCTGGGCCCGGCCACCGTGGCGTTGGCGGTGCCGCTGTATGTGAATTTACGCCGCATCCGCCAGTTGTTCTGGCCAACCGTACTGACGTTGCTGATCGGCGGGGTGTTGGCCACGCTGTTGGGCGTGTTACTGGCGTGGCTGTTTGGCGCCGAACAGATGATCTTGATGACCATCGCGCCGAAGTCGGTAACCTCTCCGATTGCCATGCTGGTGGCTGAGCAGATTGGCGGTGTGGCGGCGCTGGCGGCGGTTTTTGTACTGATCACCGGGGTGCTCGGCGCCATGTGCGGCCCCGAATTGTTGCGCCTGATTGGGGTACGCCATCCGGCGGCGGTGGGCATGGCGCTGGGCTTGACGGCGCATGCCGTGGGCACCGCGCGGGCGCTGCAAGAGAATGAAGAAAGTGGTGCCTTTGCCGCCCTGGCCATGAGTTTGATGGGTATGGCGACGGCGGTATTCTTGCCCTTGATGGTGTCTTTGCTGAGTTAAACGGGTCGTCCTATGCAATTGCCGTTGTTTCCCCTCGATACAGTGCTGTTCCCGGGTTGCCCGCTGGACTTGCAGATTTTCGAGCCGCGTTATCTAGACATGCTCAGTCGCTGCCTCAAGCAAGGCACCGGCTTTGGCGTGGTGGGCATTGTGGATGGCGAGGAAGTTGGGGTCGCCCCCGGCCGCTGCGCCGAGATCGGCTGCGAGGCGCGAATTGTCGATTGGCAACAGTTGCCCAATGGTTTGCTGGGGATTCGGGTGGTCGGGGCTCGGCGTTTTCGCGTCGAGCAGACTCAGGTTCAGGCCGATCAACTGAGCCTGGCCACTGTGGCCTGGTTAAGTTCGCCGGATGAGTTGCCGCTGGCCGAGCAACATGCCGATTTGCTGGCGCTGTTATTGGCGCTGGCCGAGCATCCACGAATCGCCGCCATGGGCTTGGATGGCGAGGTGGCGGACCAGCTGGCGTTGGCCAATCAACTGGCTTACTTGCTGCCGTTCAATCTGGCGCAAAAGCTCGAGTTGCTCGCCCTAGGCGAACCGGCGGCCTGCTTGCAGTTGATCCAGCGCTGGTTGGATCAACTGCAAGGCGAAATGCTCGCCTAGGTTTGGCCGCGACAGGTGGCGATAGTGCGTAGGTTGTACTCGCCGCAGGCAGTACGGCACGGGGTGGTGGGCTGTTCGCTGCGCTCCTGAGTCCAGCCTACGTTTGCTACCGTAAGGTGGGATCAATAAACCTTATTAATAGCGATAGTGCAGCAATGCCGTCGGCAGCGCGGTGCTGGCAAAGCCGATAAACAGCGCCAGGCAGGCCGGGATTATCAACCACCAGATGGGTGCGGCTATTTCCGGCAGATGCTCACGGCGTTCGCTCAGGCTCAGGCAGGCAGCGCACAGGCTGCTGGCGAGCAAGGCGCCGGCCAGAATATCAGTCGGCCAATGCACCCCCAGATAGACCCGCGACAGGGCGATGGCGCTGGCCGGCAGACTGGCCAGCAGCAGCCAGGTCAGGCGCCAGCGTGGCGGTTGACCGCGGCCGGCCAGCACCCCAAGCACCAGGCAAAAAGCAAAGGCCGCAGAACTATGGCCGCTGGGCAGGCT
>JAURXE010000670.1 GCA_030654635.1 Pseudomonas sp. | reverse complement strand
CCTGTTATTGCTGGTGCTGTATGCCATGCATATTGAACAGCAAGCCGCCAGCCACACGGCGCAGCAGACCGCCCAGGCACAGGCACAAATACTCAAGGTCTGGCCTGCCGATCAGCCGCCACCCAAAGCCGCCAACCTGATCAGTTTTGCCAACGGTGAACGCCCCGTACTGGCCGGCGTGGACACCGCGCAACTGGCCCGCGCCCAGGGTTGGGTCGAGTTGAACGCGCAAGTCAACGGCCCTGCCGAACTGCTGGTTGGCGCGGCAGTTATCAACCTTGGCACCGACCAGAAGCTCGCCTTGCTGGCCTATGCACCAAGCTTTGTCCAGGTCTTTCGTCAACAGGCCGTCAGCTATGCTTGGGTGGTGTGCAGCTTGATGCTGGTGTTGATGGCCTCCTCGCAGCTGCTGATCCGCTTACTCTTGGCGCAACTCAACAGGCTCAAAGACATGATGTTGCAAGTGGCCAAAAGTGGCGACCTAACGGCACGGATGTCCAGGGTCAGCGCCGATGAAGTGGGCCAAATGGCCAGTGCCTTCAATGCGATGCAAAGCAGTTTTCAGCAAGTCGTCAGCACTGTGGCCCAAGCTGCCGGCCGCTTGAATGACGATGCCGAGCGCCTGGCCAAGAATATGCAAAATGTCCGTAGCGGCATGCTCGGCCAGCAAAGCGAAACCGATCAAGCCGCCACCGCGATCAATGAGATGTCGGCCACCGTGCAACATATCGCCGACTACACCGCCAGCACCCGTGACCAATCCAGCGCCGCCAATCAACTCGCGGCGGATGGACAAAGCGCCGTGCGCCGGGTGGGCGAGTCCATCGCCGGGCTGTCCACCGGCGTGCAACAAACCGCCCAGATGATTACCCAACTGGCGGTCGACAGCCAAAAGATCAGCGGTGTGGTCAGCGAGATTCACGGCATTGCCGAGCAGACCAATCTGCTGGCCCTGAACGCCGCCATCGAGGCTGCCCGCGCCGGTGAAATGGGCCGCGGCTTTGCGGTAGTGGCTGATGAAGTGCGCAACCTGGCCAAACGCGTGCAAGGTTCAACGGACGAGATCACCAAAATGATCGGCACACTGCAAACCGGCACCCGCGATGCCGTCGACTTTATGCAAGAAAGCTCATACAAAGCCGACGGCTGTGTACAGCAAGCCCAGGAAGCCGGGCTGGCCCTGAGCGCCATCACCCAAGCGGTGGCGCAGATGCGCGACAGCAACACGCAAATTGCCGTGGCGGCCGAACAGCAAAGTCAGGTGGCCGAAGAGATGAACCGCTCCGTGATCAGCATCCGTGATGTCACCGAGCAAACCGTGCAGCAAACCCTGGATTCGGCCGCCACCAGCGATCAATTGGCCGGACTGGCCAGCGAGTTGAGCAAAGCTATTCGCCAGCTCAAGGTGTAGAGCGTTCCTCCCCAGCAGCAGCGGGGGTTTTAGGCAAATACCGTGACCGTTTGCCGGCTCAGGGCCAGCAACTCGCCGCTGGGGCTCCAGAGTCCGGCGGCGATGTGTCCATAGCCATCGCGGGCGTGCTCGACTTGCGCGTGGTACATGCACCAGTCGAGCGTGCTCAAGGCCGCAAACGGCTGCATAAACTCAATCGTCCAGGTCAAGGAGCTGCCAGCCGCCGGCGCGCTGAGGTGCGGCAATACCGCGGGCGGCCAAGCATCGACCAACGCCAGCAAGTGGGTTTCATTGAGCGTCTCGACCGGATCGTGCTCGCGCAGCCGCACCCAACCACCCATTTCCCGTGATTTGTTATTACTGAAAGGCATGCCGCCAACCGCCCAGCGCATAGCCAGGTACCGGGTAAATTCAGGGGTTACGCCTTCGATATAGGGCAATTCCTGGCACTCGGCGGCCGGTTTCATCACTGGCGCAGCCAATGCCGGCACCGCAATGACTGAGTCGCGGGCGGCGCCAAAACTACCTTGCACCAGCGTCACTACCTGACCATTCTGCACGGCGCGGCCCAACACCTGACTGACCGCCTTGCCTTCGCGCAACACCTCGGCCTCAAAGCTCACCGGCACGTCCAGGGCCAAAGGCCCGACAAAGGTCACTGCCAACGAGCGTACTGGGCGCCCCGCCGGCACCTTGGCCTGCATGGCTTCAAATACCAAGGCCACGGCCAGTCCGCCGAAACCGGCGCGGCCCTGCCCCCACGTGGCGGGCACCTGCATGGTTTGCGGGTTACTGCGTACGATTTGAATCAATTGATAAAACGTCATGCTGACCTCGGCGAATAGACTCAAGGTCGATCCTAGCGGATGCCGTGTGCGCAGGGGTAGCCGGCAAACAGGGCAGTTAAGCCAATAGTGCGCAGTATTAACTGCAACTGCCGTGAAACAGGCGCCGCAGTTTGCCCAACTTCTGCTCACTCAGCTGCTCGGCTTGCGCCAACCCGGCTTGCCAGGTGCTGACCAAGGGCTGCAGATCATGCTGCTGGGCGCACTTCAGCCATTGCAGGTGATCATGCCAGTCTCCCAAGGCGCTTTGCGCCGCAATTAACGCAGTCAGCTGGGGCTTACTGAGCAGTTTGCAACGGGGATAGGCTTGCGCACCGTAGCGCAGACGTTTAATCAACAAACGTAGGCGATGGCGATCGGTTTTCGGCTCAATCAAGGCCCGTTGCAGGCGTTTGCGGTTCTTCGCCAAACCCTTGGCCACGTGTTTAGCCGCACCCTGCAAGGCGCCACAGGCCTGCGTCTGCCGACAAATCGCAGCGCTGGCATCCAGCGCCACAAACAACGCCTGCAACTCGGGGCTGGCCAAGAGCTGCGCATAGCCGGCGGCCAATTGCCGCTGCCGAGCCTGCTGCGGCCGATGCGCTACACAGGTCTGTAATTGCGCTAACAACACCTCTTCATCGCGCAGCGGCCCACTGAGCTGACCCAGCGCGCGGGCCGCCTGTTCAAGCGCCACAAACTCCACCAGCCCCCGCAATGGCCGCAGCAAACTGCGCAGTTTGCGCACGGCAATACGCAGATCATGCAACGCCTCGGCATCGGTGCCGGCTTGCAAGCGTGCGTGACAGGCATACAAATTGATCTGCACGGCCAGCAGTTGCGCCACCAAAGAATCAACAAAACCCCGCATCGCACGGCCCTCCATGACTGAGCATTCAGATTACTCGTCAGCGGAGCATGAGCAAGTGGCCATTGGTCGCAGCACCCTGCCAGCCTCGCGCTCCACCCGGTAACGGCCACTAGCACGTAAGGCAAAGCCAATCCCCGGCATGACGAAGTACAGGCTGCGCGCCAGCAGCCTGCCCTGCCCCAACAACGGCGGCAACGTGATGACCAGCTAAGCAGCCCTGATCACCGCCAAATAACGCAGATCAGCGCCGGCCCAAGGCCTGGCGCTGATCTCTATCAAGGTGGAGCAGAGCTTTTTACCCGAGACTGCCGGCCAACTTAGGCACAAGCATAAAGTTCGCACTCTATGTAGTTGCACGCTCGGCTTACGCCAAAGCCTGCTTACGGCGGCTAACGCCAGCCCGGCCCATAAACTCTTGAGCGGCGAAAGCCTGATCAGTAATCGGCTGATTGCGTAATATCCCCGTTCAACACTGCCTGGAGACAGCGCCATGCGCATCGAGGAATGCGAACACCCGCGGTCGTCCTCCCTCGATTGCCCAGGCGGCATTGCGATCAGCCGCCTGCAGCCTGCTCAGCCGCTGCAGCAACAGCGTTGCACCCCAAGTCAAAGACAAGGAAAACCCAATGCCCCATGAAGGCAATCTGCTGCAGGCCGCCGT
>JAURXE010000668.1 GCA_030654635.1 Pseudomonas sp. | reverse complement strand
TGGTGTTTCAGAGCTACGCGCTGTTCCCCAATATGACGGTGGCGCAGAACGTCGCCTTCGGCCTGCGCATGCAAAAAACCGCTAAGGACGAAACGGCCCAGCGGGTCGACGACGCCCTGGCGATGGTCGAACTCGGCACCTTTGCCGGCCGCTATCCGCACCAGCTGTCCGGTGGCCAATGCCAACGGGTGGCCCTGGCCCGCTCGCTGATCACCCGCCCACGCTTGCTGCTGCTGGATGAGCCGTTGTCAGCCCTGGACGCACGGATTCGCAAACACCTGCGCGAGCAGATCCGCAGCATCCAGCAGGACCTTGGGCTGACCACCATTTTCGTCACCCACGACCAGGAAGAGGCGCTGGTGATGTCCGATCGGATCTTCCTGATGAACGCCGGAAAAATCGTCCAGAGCGGCGCCGCCGAAACCCTCTACACAGCACCTGTGGATGCGTTCGCCGCCGGTTTTATCGGTAACTACAACCTGCTGGACGCAGACAAAGCCAGCCGCTTGTTGCAACGGCCAATAAACAGCCGGGTGGCGATTCGCCCGGAATCCATCCAGCTTGGCCAGACCGGCGCCATCGAGGCGCAAGTGCGCAGCCACAGCCTGCTCGGCAACGTGATCCGTTACCGGGTCGAAGCCCGTGGAGTGGAACTGCTGATCGACGTACTTAACCGCTCGGCCGCCGATTTATATAGCAATGGCCAGCAGCTCAGCCTGACCATTGCCGCCGACGCAATCCGGGAGGTGGCGTGATGGCCCTGGCAATTTTTGATCTCGACGAAACCCTGATTGACGGCGACTGCGCCAGCCTGTGGAGCGCCTACATGGCCAAGCTCGGCTGGGTCGATGGTGAGTCCTTTCTTAAGCGCGACACTGAGCTGATGGCGCTCTACTCCCAGGGCTTACTGGCCATGGAAGACTATATGACCTTCAGCCTGTCGCCGTTGGTGGGCCGCACCGCAGAGGAAGTCGCCCATGTGGTCGAGCCCTACGTCGAAGAGGTGATCGAGCCGCTGATTTACAGCGACGCCTGTAAAACCCTGGCCCAGCACCGCGCCGCCGGTGACCGGCTGTTGGTGATCTCCGCCTCGGGAGTGCATCTGGTTGGGCCGATTGCCGAGCGGCTGGGCGTCAACGAGGTGCTGGCCATCGAGCTGGACGAAGAACATGGCTGCTACAGCGGCAAGACCCGCGGCATCCTCACCTACCGTGAAGGCAAGGTAAAACGTCTGCAGGCCTGGCTCGTTGAGCAGGGCGAAAGCCTCGACGGTGCCTACTTCTACTCGGATTCGCGCAACGACCTGCCGCTGCTGTCGCTGGTCAGCCGGCCACAAGTGGTCAACCCCGACCCGGTACTCAAGGCCCATGCCGAACAGGCCGGCTGGCCGGTACTTAACTGGCGCTAAGACGGTGGTTAGAGCGCTAGCAAGGCACTAATCGGTTAGCATGGCGGAGTCTATTTCAACTTGGCGCCGTCATGTCTTACGCCGTTTCGCCGGTCGGTTTTGTCCGCAGCTGCTTCAAAGAAAAATTCGCCATTCCGCGCCAGCCGCAATTAGCCCCGGCGGCCCGTGGCGTGCTGGAACTGCTCGCGCCCTTCGATCAGCCACAGGCCATCGAGGGCCTGGAACAGGTCAGCCATGTCTGGTTGCTGTTTCTGTTCCACGAGGCGCTGGAGGCTCAGCCACGCTTGCGGGTCAGGCCGCCGCGCCTGGGCGGCAATCAGTCGCTGGGGGTATTTGCCACCCGCTCCACCCACAGGCCCAATGGCATCGGCCAGTCGGTGGTCAAGCTGGATAAGGTCGAACCCGGCCGCCTGTATTTGTCGGGGATTGATTTACTCGACGGCACCCCGGTGCTGGATATCAAACCCTATGTGCCCTATGCCGATTGCCTGCCGAGCGCCGTGAACCAGATCGCCGCCGCACCGCCCGAACTGATTGCCGTGGACTGGAGCGCTGCGGCCTTAACCGCCGCCCAGAGCCATGGGTTGCGCTTGCAAGAGCCGCTGGTGGCGCTGATCGAGCAATGCCTAGCGCAAGACCCGCGCCCTGCCTACCAACAGCCCAGCCCCGAGCGGCGTTATGGCACCCGCCTGTGGGATCTGCAGGTGCGCTGGCATTACCCCGAGCCGACCCGCATCTGCGTGCTGGAAGTGGTGCTAGCCTAAGGCGGTCGTTGGACGGTCGCAGGAGTGCAGCAAACAGCCCGCCAGCAACCAGCGCCCAGACCTTAAACAACAAACCCGCCAAGTTGGCGGGTTTGTTGTTTATGCGAACAGCTTACTTCTCGACGAAGGCCCGTTCGATCAGGTAGTCGCCTGGATCGCCCATGCGCGCCGAAATCTTCAGGCCAAAGCCGTCCAGCACTGCGCTGGTTTCGTCGAGCATGCTTGGGCTGCCACAGATCATCGCGCGGTCGTCCTGCGGGTTGATCGGTGGCAGGCCGATGTCAGTGAACAACTTGCCACTGCGCATCAGATCGGTCAGGCGACCCATGTTTTCAAACTCTTCACGGGTCACGGTTGGGTAATAGATCAGCTTTTCTTTCAGGGCCTCACCAAAGAACTCGTTCTTGGGCAGATGCTCGGTGATGAACTCGCGATAGGCCACTTCGTTCACGTAACGTACGCCGTGAATCAAGATGACTTTTTCGAAACGCTCATAGGTTTCCGGGTCTTGGATCACGCTCATAAAGGGTGCCAGGCCGGTGCCGGTGCTGAGCAGGTACAGATGCTTGCCGGGCAACAAGTCGTCGAGCACCAGGGTGCCGGTCGGTTTACGGCTAACCATCACTTCGTCGCCGGGCTTTAAGTGCTGCAACTGCGAGGTCAGCGGGCCGTTCTGCACCTTGATGCTGAAAAACTCCAGATGCTCTTCATAGTTAGGGCTGGCGATGGAGTAAGCGCGCATAAGCGGCCGCCCGGTTTCCTGCTGCAAACCGATCATCACGAACTGACCGTTCTCGAAACGCAGACCAGGGTCACGGGTGGTTTTGAAGCTGAACAGGGTGTCATTCCAGTGATGCACACTGAGTACACGCTCGACGTTCAGGTTGCTCATGCAGCTCTCCTCAATCAATTGCCTGTGCCTGACAGGCACCATTGCGCGCTATTCTACGAGCAGCGACAATATCTGTTAAATGAATTATCAAGATATGGAATATCGGTTATATCGATATGCATTTTACCCTCAGACAACTCCAAGTATTCGTCGCCGCCGCCCAGCAGCAAAGCGTTAGCCGTGCGGCCGAATCCTTAGCCCTATCGCAGTCAGCGGCCAGCAGTTCGCTCAGTGAACTGGAGCGTCAATCGGGCTGCCAACTGTTCGATCGCGCCGGTAAACGCCTGGCCCTTAACTCGCTCGGTCATCAGTTATTGCCGCAGGCGATGGCCTTGCTCGATCAAGCCAAGGCCGTGGAAGACTTGCTCAACGGCAAAAGCGGCTTCGGCTCGCTGGCAGTCGGCGCCACACTGACGGTGGGTAATTACCTGGCCACCCTGCTGATCGGTAGCTTTATGCAGCGCCACCCGGAGTGCCGGGTCACCCTGCATGTGCAAAACACCCAGCATATAGTGCAACAAGTGGCGCACTACGAAATTGATCTGGGTCTAATCGAAGGTGAATGCCAGCACCCGGACATCGCCGTACAGCCCTGGGTTGAAGACCAGCTGGTGGTGTTTTGCGCCCCCCAGCACCCACTAGCCAAAGGCGGCGAAGCCAGTGTGGCGCAGTTGGCGCAAGAAGCCTGGATCATGCGTGAACACGGCTCCGGCACACGTTTGACCTTTGATCAAGCCATGCGCCATCACCCGCAAGCGCTGAATATCCGTCTGGAGCTGGAACACACCGAGGCGATCAAACGCGCCGTCGAGTCCGGCCTGGGCATCGGTTGTATCTCACGCCTGGCCCTGCAAGTTGCCTTTCGGCGTGGCAGCCTGGTGGCGCTGGAGACCCCAGAGCTGGATCTAACCCGGCAGTTTTACTTCATCTGGCACAAGCAAAAATACCAGAGCACGGCGATGCGCGAGTTTGTTCAACAATGCCAGGCGCTCACGGCGGGAGTCAGCCGCAGCGACAAAATCGTCTTGCCGTCGATCCTCTAGCTCCCTGGCAAACGCCTATGGCAGCAGGATCACCGCCCACACGCTGGCAATCAGGCTGAGGGCGACAAACTGGGCAGCGCTGCCCATGTCTTTGGCATCTTTGGACAGCGGATGCAGGTCCAACGAGATGCGGTCAATCGCCGCCTCGATCGCCGAGTTGAGCAACTCAACAATCAGCGCCAGCAAGCACACGGCAATCATCAGGGCCCGTTCGACACGGCTGACTGAGAAGAAAAACGTCAGGGGAATCAGCACCACATTCAGCAACACCAACTGGCGGAACGCCGCCTCACCGGTGAAGGCAGCACGCAAGCCGGCCATCGAATAACCGCCGGCATTGAGGATTCGCTTCAGACCGGTCTGACC
>JAURXE010000667.1 GCA_030654635.1 Pseudomonas sp. | reverse complement strand
ACCAGCGCGTCTTCATTGCCACCGACGGCCGGGTAGTAATCGCGGCGGCGGCCGATTTCGTTGAAGCCGTAGCGCTCGTACAAGCGGTAGGCGGTTTGGTTGCTGGCGCGTACTTCCAGGAAGCACTCGCCGGCCTTGAGTTCCAGCGAGCGCTGCATCAAGCGCTCCAGCAGCAAATAGCCAAAGCCCTGGCCCTGGCTTTGCGGTTTGATGGTTAGGTTGAGCAAGTGGGCTTCATCGATGATCAGGTTGATCACGCCGTGGCCAACCTGCTGGGTGCCGTCAAACATCAACCAGCACTCGTAGGAGTTGAGGCTGTCGACAAAAATGCCGCGGGTCCAGGGGTGGCTGTAGGCGGCAAACTCGATTTCCAGCACTGCATCCAGATCGTTCGGGGTCATGCGGCGAAAGCTAATAGCGTCGGTCATTCAATGGTTTTCCACGGCAGCAGTCTGCCAGCGCGGCATTAGCCGGCGCATGCTCTGCCAGAGCTCGGCTTTACGTTGGGGTTCATCCATCAGCAGTTCCAGCCCGGGCAAAGCCCAGGCCGCGCCCAGCCCGTCAATTTGTAGTTCGCGGTTATAGGCCGCCTCATCCGCCTCGCCGGCATAGCGCACGGCGGGCAAACCCAGCAGCCATAAACAGGCGCAACGCTCTTGCTGCTCAAGCTGGGCGGCCACATAACTTTGCACATATTCCAGCGCCGCGTGCGGGCCTTGATCCAGGCTGCCGCGCGCCAGCAGCGGCCAGCGCACCGGCTCGCCTATCACTTGCGGCGCGTCCGGTAGGCCGGCGGCGCGCAGCAAATCCTTCAGCAACAAGTAAGCAGGATCACGCCGGGTAAAGGCCTCGCCGGTGGGCAACTCGACCAGCAGCGCGCAGCTGCCGGCACGCAGTAATTGCAGGCTAAAGCGCGGTGGCGGCAGGGCTTTTGGTGCAGGTTCTGCCGCCTCGCTTGGCGCCGCTTCGGCCACACTGGCGGCCCGTGGCGTGGCTTGCGGGCGTGGCACTTCAACCCGTGGCCGCGGTGCTTCAATCGGCGCCGCCGGTGCGACAGTCCGCGATTGTGCGGGCAGCACTTGCGGTTCGGGTTCCAGCTCGGCCGGCGGCGGCAACCACTCGGGACGGGACGGCGCGGCAAAGGGCAAGACCTGCCGCGGCAGCCAGCTGACCACCTGCATGGCGCTGAGGTAGGCGCGCCTGCGCAGTTCGTCGATCAAAGGTCCGCTACCTGCGGATGGGGTTTTGCCGCACTCGCCTGCATGAGGGTCAGCGCATTGATAGAGGCCGTGGCCGAAGCGACCTGAATGTCAGTGTCGGCGCCGTTGCCATTGACGATGCGCCCTCCTTTCTCCAGCCGCACGGTCACCTCGCCCTGGGAGTCGGTGCCCTGGGTGATGGCATTGACCGAGTAGAGCTGCAGGGTGACGTCCGATTGGGCGATGTGCTCAATGGCCTTGAAGGTCGCATCCACCGGGCCCGAACCGCTGGCTTCGGCGTTTTGCTCGCCGCCGGCGACACTGAGCACCACCTTGGCTTGCGGCACTTCGCCGGTTTTCGAGGCCACTTCCAGGCACACCAGTTTGAAGTGTTCCGGCGCTTCGATGGCGAGGGTGTCGGAGACCAGCGCTTGCAGGTCCTCGTCGAAGATTTCGTGTTTCTTGTCGGCCAGGTCTTTGAAGCGCGCGAAGGCGGCGTTCAATTCGCTCTCGCCGGCGAGCACTATGCCCAACTCATCCAGCTTGGAACGGAAAGCGGCGCGCCCGGAGTGCTTGCCCATAACCATTTTGTTGGCATTCCAGCCCACCGATTCGGCGGACATGATCTCGTAAGTTTCGCGGTGCTTGAGCACGCCGTCCTGATGGATGCCGGATTCATGGGCGAAGGCATTGGCGCCGACTATGGCCTTGTTCGGCTGCACCGGGAAACCGGTGATGCCGGAGACCAACCGCGAGGTGCTAAGGATATGCGGGGTATCGATGCGCGTGTGCACGCCGAGCAAGTCTTCGCG
>JAURXE010000660.1 GCA_030654635.1 Pseudomonas sp. | reverse complement strand
ACGGGCAAAAGCTTTCCAAAGGAAGGGGCACCTGCGGCTTAGCTGCCGCGGTAGGTGGAATAGCTGTAAGGCGAAATCAGCAAGGGCACGTGGTAATGCTCCTGCTCGGCGTTGATACCAAAACGCAGCACCACCACATCGAGAAAGGCCGGCTCGGGCAACTCAACGCCACGGGCGCGGTAGTAATCGCCGGCATGAAACTGCAGTTGGTAGACGCCACTTATGTAGTCATCGCCCTGCAGCACCGGCGCATCGCAACGGCCGTCGTGGTTGGTCAGTACGCGATTGATCAGGGTCAGTTGCTCGCCCTCGACCCGATACAGCTCGACCTTGATCGCGCTGCCCGGGCAGCCGAGGGCGGCGTCCAATACGTGGGTGGTTAAACGTCCCATAGCTTCTGGGCAGCTCGGCTTAACTGTAAAGCGCTGGCTGCCGCGCCTCCTTAAAGGTGGTTGAGTTCAGTGCGCCACACAGGCCGGAGCCCGAGCGCAGACCGAGAATAGCACGGCAAATAAATACAAGACAGTTTTTGCTATTTTTGTACACAATATAAATCACCCCATTCCTAGAGCCCTCTCTCGCCCCTGCTTTAAGCTCAAGGACTATCGCCAGTACTGATTAGCCCGCACCGAAAAGCAGCATAGGGGCTGCGGCGGGAATTTACTGGTGACTAAAGGGGAGAAAAAAGTTAATTTTAGATTTACAAACAGCAAAGCATTTTGTATACAATCAACTCAGCACGATCGCCCAAGCGCAAACCCTGCTGCCTGCCACGCGATCGCAATACCTCTAAGTAAGGAAGACTGCAGTGAGCGCTGACTACCCTCGCGACCTGATCGGTTACGCCAACAACCCACCGCACCCGCATTGGCCTGGGGACGCGCGGATCGCCATCTCCTTCGTGCTCAATTATGAGGAAGGCGGCGAACGCAACATCCTGCATGGCGACAAAGAATCCGAGTCGTTTCTCTCCGAGATGGTCGCCGCCCAACCGCTTGCCGGTGCGCGCAACCTGAGCATGGAGTCGCTGTACGAATACGGCAGCCGCAGCGGCGTGTGGCGCATCCTCAAGCTGTTCAAGAAATTCGATATTCCGCTGACCATCTTCGCC
>JAURXE010000149.1 GCA_030654635.1 Pseudomonas sp. | reverse complement strand
ATTTTGCTGTATCGACCTTAGCGTATTTCTTCGTCGGTTACTGGGTGGCTTATGGCGTAACCTTTTTGGCGCCGGCGGCGACACTGACCGCCGATCACGGTTACGGGCTGGTGAAGTTTTTCTTCTTGCTGACCTTTGCGGCGGCGATTCCGGCGATCATCTCCGGTGGCATCGCTGAACGGGCCAAATTCGGCCCTCAGCTGTGCGCCACAGTGTTGATCGTGGCCTTCATCTACCCGTTTTTCGAGGGCATGATCTGGAACGGCAATTACGGCCTGCAGGCCTGGCTATTGGCGCAGTTTGGCGCCAGCTTCCATGATTTTGCCGGCTCCGTGGTGGTGCATGCGGTCGGTGGTTGGTTGGCGTTGGCGGCGGTGTTGCTGCTGGGGCAGCGCAATGGCCGTTACCGTGACGGCCGACTGGTGGCGTTTGCGCCCTCTAACATTCCGTTTTTGGCCCTGGGCTCATGGATTCTGATCGTCGGCTGGTTTGGTTTTAATGTCATGAGCGCGCAAAGCCTGGCTGGGGTTAGCGGTCTGGTGGCGATCAACTCCTTGATGGCGATGGTCGGCGGCACTGTTGCGGCTTTGTTTGTTGGTCGCAATGACCCAGGCTTTTTGCATAACGGCCCATTGGCAGGTCTGGTGGCGATCTGCGCCGGCTCCGACTTGATGCATCCGGTGGGCGCTCTGGTTACCGGGCTGGTTGCGGGCGGCATGTTTGTCTTTGCCTTTACCGCGACCCAAGTGAAATGGAAAATCGACGACGTGCTCGGGGTGTGGCCTTTGCATGGTTTGTGCGGCGTCTGGGGCGGCATTGCTTGCGGTATTTTTGGCCAGGAAGCCTTGGGCGGTTTGGGCGGCGTTAGCCTGATCAGCCAGCTGATCGGCACTGGTCTGGGGGTTTGCGTGGCCTTGCTGGGCGGCCTTGCGGTCTACGGCTTGCTCAAGTGGAGTATCGGTATTCGCCTGACCCAGGAAGAGGAATACTACGGCGCCGATCTTTCGGTGCATAAGATCGGCGCAACCAGTCACGACTGATTTTGCCGCAATAAAAAGCCCGCGTTCACAGCGTCTGTGAGCGCGGGCTTTTTATTGGCGGTGAGTTACCAGAGCGCCACGGTGTAGCTGAGGATCAGGCGGTTTTCATCCAGGTCCTCGGTGGTTTTTGCCAGGTTGGAACGGTAGGTTGCGTTGCGCCATTTAACCCCTAAGCCCTTGAGCGCGCCATCTTGCAGCACGTAGGCGAGGTCGGTGTCGCGCTCCCACTCCTTGCCCTCGGCCTGGGCGCCACGATCAATGTTGTCGCCGGTGACATAGCGGGTCATCAGGGTCAGGCCGGGGATGCCATAGCTGGCAAAATTGAGGTCGTAGCGAGCTTGCCAGGACTGCTCTTCACTGGAGGCGAAGTTGCCGATCTGTACATAGTTGACCAGGTACGGATCGCTGTCGGTAATGTACGGAAAGGCGTTGTCGCCACTCATGCGTTGATAGCCCAGGCCAAAGGCGTGAGCGCCCACGCCGTAGGTGAGCATGCCGTTGAGTGCGCGGTTGTCGATCTTGCCGGCGTACTGGTTGCCGTTGTCCGAACTGTCGAAATAGCGCAGGTCGGCTTTCAGTGTTTGGCCCTCGCCGAGTGGCTGCAGATACACCAGTCCGGCAAAGTTTTGTTGATAGATGTTTTCCAGCTGGGCGTAGTAGTAACTGCCCGTGAGGTTTTTGCTTAGGGCGTAGTCCGCGCCGGCAAATTGGAAATTATTGCTGCCGCGAGCGCTGGAGCCATTCAGGGTCATGTCTTCCCGGTCGCTGGAGGCGCGCTGCTTGACCTGCTCGAACATGCCGGCGTTGAGGCTGAGTTTGTCGATTTCGAGTACGTTCAAGCTGCCACCCTCGAAGGTTTGCGGCAGCAGGCGGGTGTCATTGGCTTGTAGCACCGGATTTTTCGGTTGTAAGGTGCCCACTTTCAATACGCTTTTGGATACCTTGAATTTGCCGGTAGCACCGAGGGCGCCGTAACTCGACTGGGCCTCACCGGTTTCCTTGTCCAGTTGCAGCAAACCCGTGCCCGATTGCCCGCGGCCGGAATCCAGGCGCACGCCAACCAAGCCCAAGGCATCGATGCCAACCCCGATTGTACCTTCGGTGTAGCCGGATTCTGCGCGCAGCAGGAAGCCTTGCGCCCACTCCTCGGAATGACTCTTGTATTCGGTAGGGGTTTTGCCGGTGACTTTGGGCAGCGGCGAATCTTGGCGGTAATCGCGATTCATGTAGAAGTTGCGCAGCTCGAGGCTGGCTTTGCTGTCTTTGACGAAGTCGGCGTGCGCAAGGCTGGGCAGGGCCAGGCAACCACCCAAACTGGCAAGGGTGATGGCGCGGGCGAGGGGGGAGGCTTTCATTGTTGTTGTCTCCAAGTTAAGTCGGCTGAACGAGCGTTGTATTAACGTTTCGTTACAGTGGCCAACTTAAACCAGGAGTTGTTTGCCAGCCCTTAGACCTTAGTCGGCAGGCTGGCGAGGGCGCCATTGCGTGCGCACACAGAATCGGGGTGTTAAGCGAAGCGTTCCTGCAGGTACTTAATGATGACTTTGGAGTCATACAGCCAGGTGCTTTGGCCGTTTTCGTCGATGCGCAAGCACGGCACTTTGATCGCGCCGCCCTGGTCTTGCAGCGCTTGTCGCGCCACGGGATCGTTCATGGCGTCATGCAACTTGATCGGCAGGTTCAGTTGGCGAATGGTGCGGCGGGTGCGCACGCAAAAAGGGCAGGCGCGAAACTGATACAGCGACAGCCCTGCAGCGGCTTGATCGACCTGTGCCTGGGCCTGCGGGGTGCGCTGCATTGGCCGTGGGCGGGTGATGAAGTCGATAAAAATGATGAGTTGGCCGAGGCCAATTCGTAGGGCTTTGAGCAGCACGGGCAGCATCCTGGAGGATAAAAAGTGGCCGGCAGCTTACCTGAAGCTGACGCCTATGGCTTGCCGGCTTGGGTGCAGGCGACGTCCGGCGCAGGTGACAGGCAACAAAAAACCGGCCGTAGCCGGTTTGTTTGACGCGGCGCTTTAGCGGATCAGGCTAAGAAATTCGCTGCGGGTTGCGGCATTGTCGCGAAACTCGCCAAGCATCACCGAGGTGACCATTGAAGAGTTTTGCTTCTCGACGCCGCGCATCATCATGCACATGTGCTGCGCCTCGATCACCACAGCCACCCCAAGGGCGCCGGTCACCTGCTGGATGGCCTCGGCGATTTGCCGGCTGAGGTTTTCCTGGATTTGCAGGCGGCGGGCATACATGTCGACGATCCGCGCGACCTTGGATAGCCCCAACACCTTGCCGTTGGGGATGTAGGCAACATGGGCCTTGCCGATAAAAGGCAGCAGATGGTGTTCGCAGAGCGAATACAGCTCGATATTTTTGACCAACACCATCTCGCTGTTGTCGGAGCCGAACAGGGCGCCGTTAACCAGCTCGTCGAGGCTTTGCTGATAGCCCCGGCACAGGTACTGCATGGCTTTGGCGGCGCGTTTAGGCGTGTCGAGCAGGCCTTCGCGGCTGGCGTCTTCGCCCAGTTGGGTCAAAATCGAGCTGTAGTTTTGTTCCAGAGACATGGTCTTTCCAGTAGGTAGTGCAGGCGCGCAGGGTAGGCGGCGGTGCTGCGGCTGGCAACCCGTGCGGTGGGTTTTAACCGACGAGCGCGGGGTTGATTAACGCAGTGTATGGGTAAGCAGGGCTTCGGTCAGTTGCAACTGTTGCCCTTGGTGGTGTGCGTGCCACCAAGAAGTGAGCCGCTTTACTCGTCGCGGCCCTCCAGCATGGTGCGTTTGAGCATGACATAGAGCGCGCCGCTGCCGCCGTGTTTGGCGATGCAGGAGGTGAAACCGAGCACCTGTGCGTGTTGGCGTAACCAGGTGTTGACGTGGCTTTTGATCAGCGGGCGTTTGCCATCCATGCGCGCGGCCTTGCCATGGGTAATGCGCACGCAACGAATCTCGAACTTGGCGGCTTCGGCAAGAAAGGCCCAAAGAGTTTCGCGGGCTTTTTCGACGCTCATGCCGTGCAGGTCGAGGCTGCCTTCAAAGGCAATCTGACCGGCTTTGAGCTTGCGCATCTGCGCTTCTTGCACGCCGTCGCGGGCCCAGTAGAGCTCTTCTTCTGCGGTCACGTCGATGACGAATAAGTCTGACAAGCCATCGATGGTGATGCTCTCAACCCGCACCGTGGCGGCTTGCCTGCGCTTGGCCAGTTGCTGGCGATCGGCTTTGGTTTTGCCAATGTCGGCGCGATCATGGCTGATTGGCTTAACGCCCTGGGTCGCAGATTTGAATAGGTTCAGGTCATCGTCTTGCATAGGGCCTCCGCCAACGCCGGTTAGTTTACCAGCAGGCGGAGCAAATTCGATGCGCACACCCAGTGTGATGGCGCAAAGTATGCGTAGGCGTCGCAGTGCTATTTTTTTAACAGATGGCTCGCCATGCTGAGGCTGCGTCGGTGCTGACGGGCGCGGCAACGGCGGCGCGCCCAAATACCCAGCCAAAATAAACTGATCCCGGTGCCTAGCAAGGCGAGTGCGGCGCCATGGCTCACCTGCGCCAGGCTGGCGGGTTGCCCGAGCAGGCTGGCGATGCCGATCATGGCCAGCAGCAGGGCAATGCCACAGAGGCTGCTGGTCAGCCCTGCTGCCAGTCGCCAACGCCAGCGTACTGGGGTGTGTGAGCGAAGCCGGCGGGGATCAAAACCTTTGTTGCGCTTCATGGGCTGTTCCTAGACTTTATTAGAAGTGTGAGTGGCTGAGCCGCAGATGGTTCAAGTCTTGGCGCTGGATAAGCTGACATGGGTGGCTTGTTTCGTGGCCGCCCAGCGTTTTTACTCATTGACTCAACTTGAGGTGGCCCTCGCCAGCACGGCGCTATTGCGCCTAAAATTGCCTCCCGTTTTGGAGGACTTTGCCGTGACCGACTCTCGCCTGCGTACCCTGCGTGACCACATTCGTTGGGCCGTCAGCCGTTTTCATGATGCCGATTTGTTTTTCGGGCATGGCACCGACAATGCCTGGGACGAGGCGCGGCAACTGGTGCTGGGCGCCTTGCACCTGCCGTGGGAGATCGCCGACAGCTACCTGGATTGCCGCTTGGAGGCCAATGAGCAGGCGCATCTGCAAGAGTTGCTGCGCCGCCGTATCGAAGACCGTGTGCCGACCGCTTACCTGCTGGGTGAAGCATGGTTTTGCGGTATGCCCTTTGTGGTCGATGAGCGGGTGTTGATTCCCCGCTCCCCGATTGGCGAGTTGATTGGCCAGCAATTTGAGCCTTGGCTGGCCCATAGCCCGCAGCGAATTCTCGACCTGTGCACCGGCTCCGGCTGTATCGGTATCGCCTGTGCTTTTAGCTTCCCTGAGGCGGAAGTGGTGTTGGCCGATTTGTCCTTTGAAGCACTGGATGTGGCCAATGAAAATATTCTTCAGCACGGCCTGGAAGAACGTGTTTATTCGGTGCAAAGCGATGGTTTCAATAGCCTGCCCAAGCAGCGTTTTGATTTGATCGTCTCGAATCCACCTTATGTGGACGCCGAAGACGTTGACGATATGCCTGCCGAATACGGGCACGAGCCGGCGCTGGGCCTGGCCTGCGGTGAGGATGGTCTGGACCTGGTGCGGCGGATTCTGGCCCAGGCGGCCGATCATTTGAGCGAGCGCGGCACCTTGATCGTCGAGGTGGGTAATAGCCAGGTTCATGTGCGCGAACTTTATCCCGAGGTGGATTTCACCTGGCTGGAATTTGAGCAGGGCGGGCATGGCGTGTTCTTGTTGGCCGCCGCGCAGTGCCGCGAGCATCAGGCACTGTTTGCATCACGCCTGCTTAACGCGAGCTAACTCACGATCATCCACAACAGCAGGGCGGCCTGAAACAGGCAGAACACCACCAGGCTGCTGATGGTGAAGCGCAAAGCGCCTTCGTCGCGAAGATTGCTGGCCAGTTGCTGGTCTTTTTGACGCAGCTTGATGCTTTGCTCAGCCAGCGTCTGGTCGGCTTGCTGGAGCATCTTGCCGGCGTCCAGCAGGCTCACTTGCTGAACCTTTTCGCGATTCCATTCGCCCTGCAGCGTACTGACCAAGGCGGCGCTGTAGCTGCCTTTCACCGGTGTGAGCTCGTCGTGAGTAACCGTGAAGCCGAGTGCTTCCAGTAGATGGTCGCGGTGCTTGCGCAGGTTTTCATCAAAGCTGTCTTTGGCGGCAAAATCGCCACCCAGTACTTGGTAGTGACCGCAGCGTTGCTGCGCCCAGAGAATCCCTTGGGCGGCCAAGAAGCGGCCCAGTCCGCGATTACTCGGCTCCACTTGCAGTCCGCTGGCTGGACCGAACTCCAGGGTCCTCAGGCCATGGTCGAGCCAGACTTCCAACACATTTTGCTCGCGGTGCAGCAGCTGCGCCGGTAATTCCACGCTCAAACGCAGCACGCTCAACGTTGGGCTGTGCCGCTCGCAGCGGGTCAGCTCGGCAAAGCGCAGCGGTCGCGCGCCACTGCCGCGCTCGGCGGCCAGTGGCGCCAAACGCAGTAACTGCCACTGCCTGGCCGGCAGTTCGGCCCATTGGCGCTTGAGCTCAAGTATTTGCTCGGCGTGGCTGGGTGGTTCGGCGGTTTCAGACATGGCGACTCCGTGGCGGGTCTGCATTGGCGCTTGGTTCGATTAGCAGGTTATAGCGTCATATTGCCCTGCGGTCACGGCCAGGCGTGCCGTGGGCGGCTGGCGCGGGTATACTTTGCGCCTTTCGTTTTAGCCCCGCGGAGCTCTCTGCATGTCCGGCAATACTTACGGCAAGCTGTTCACTGTTACTACTGCTGGCGAAAGCCATGGCCCGGCCTTGGTGGCGATTGTCGACGGCTGTCCGCCGGGGCTTGAGTTGTCGCTGGCCGACTTACAGCTCGACCTGGATCGACGCAAGCCCGGCACCAGTCGGCATACCACTCAGCGCCAGGAAGACGATGAGGTGGAAATCCTCACTGGGGTGTTTGAGGGCAAAACCACTGGCTGCCCGATTGGTCTGCTGATTCGTAACACCGATCAAAAATCCAAAGATTACTCGGCGATCAAAGACCTGTTCCGCCCGGCCCATGCCGATTACACCTATCAGCATAAATACGGCATCCGCGACTACCGCGGCGGCGGCCGCAGTTCGGCGCGCGAAACCGCCATGCGCGTCGCCGCCGGCGCCATCGCCAAGAAATACCTGGCCACCCAGGGCATCACGGTGCGCGGTTATATGAGCCAATTGGGGCCGATTGCCATTGAGTTTAAAAGCTGGGAGTCGGTTGAGCAGAACGCCTTCTTTAGCCCAGACCCGGACAAGGTTGCCGAGCTTGAGGCCTATATGGATCAGCTGCGCCGTGACCAGGATTCGGTCGGTGCGAAAATTACCGTGGTTGCCGAAGGCGTGATGCCGGGTCTGGGCGAGCCAATTTTCGACCGGCTCGACGCCGAGTTGGCTCATGCGCTGATGAGCATCAATGCGGTTAAGGGTGTGGAAATTGGCGATGGTTTTGCCAGCGTCGCCCAGCGCGGCACCGAGCATCGCGACGAGATGACCCCGGCGGGGTTTTTGAGTAATCACTCCGGCGGCATCCTCGGCGGGATTTCCTCCGGCCAGCCCATAGTCGCGCATCTGGCGCTCAAACCGACCTCTAGCATCACCACTTCCGGTCGTTCTATTGATGTCGATGGCAATGCCGCTGAGGTGATCACCAATGGCCGCCATGACCCCTGCGTGGGCATTCGCGCCACGCCGATTGCCGAGGCGATGATGGCCATGGTGTTGCTGGACCATCTGCTGCGCCATCGCGGGCAAAATGCCGATGTGCAGGTGCAGACCCCGGTGCTCGGCCAATTGTGACCGAGCAGGCACTGCCTTACTGGCGGCTGTCGGGGTTTTACCTGTGTTACTTCGCCTTGCTCGGCGCCACGGCGCCGTTTCTCGGCCTGTACTTCGAATACCTGGGGTTCTCGCCAGCACGCATCGGTGAGCTGGTCGCCATCCCCATGCTGATGCGCTGCGTAGCGCCCAATCTGTGGGGCTGGTTAGGCGATCGCAGTGGCAAGCGTCTGCTGATTGTGCGCATCGGCGCCTTTTGCACCCTGGCCAGTTTAAGCCTGATTTTTATCAGCAAAAGCTTCGCCTGGTTGGCGCTGGTGATGGCCTTGCACGCATTCTTTTGGCACGCGGTATTGCCGCAATTTGAAGTCATCACCCTGGCGCATTTGCGCGAACAGGCGGCGCGCTATACGCAGATCCGCCTCTGGGGTTCGATTGGTTTTATTTTGACCGTGGTCGGCTTGGGCGCACTGTTTGAGCGTTTCAGCCTGGGGCTCTATCCGTGGTTGTTGTGGGCGATTATTGCCTGCATTGCCCTGAGCAGTTGCTGGGTGCCCGATGCCCGGCCGCAAATCTCGGCGTCGCAGATCACTGCGGCGGGCTTTCTCGCTCAGTTGCGCCAGCCCGGGGTGTTGGCTTTTTACCTCTGCGTGGCGTTGATGCAGTTGTCGCACGGGCCTTATTACACCTTTATCACCATTCATCTGGAGCACCTGGGCTACTCGCGTGGGGTGATTGGCTGGCTCTGGGCGCTGGGGGTGCTGGCTGAGGTGCTGCTGTTTATCTATATCCCGCGATTGCTGCAGCGGGTCAGCTTGGAGCAGGTGTTGATCGGCAGTTTTCTGCTGGCGGCGTTGCGCTGGTTGCTGCTGGGTTTTCTGGCCGATCAGCCGAGTGTGTTGCTGCTGGCGCAACTGCTGCACGCCGCGACTTTTGGCAGTTTTCATGCGGCGGCGATTTTGTTTGTGCAGCGCAGTTTCGGTGCCCACCAACAAGGGCAGGGGCAAGCGCTGTACGCCGCCTTGGCGGGCGTCGGTGGCGCCGCCGGGGCGCTGTATGCCGGTTATAGCTGGGGCAGCCTGGGGCCGAACTGGACATTTGCCTTGGCCAGTCTGGCGGCGCTGGCCGCAGCCGTTATCATGGCGCTGCAAGTGTCTAAATTAAACCCGTTTACTCAGCAGCAGGAGCGGCAATGAATCGCCAACAACTGGCCCAGCAAATTGTCGATGCTGGGCGCTTTCTCTATAGCCGCGGCTGGTCACCGGCCACCAGCAGCAATTACTCGGCGCGGTTG
>JAURXE010000633.1 GCA_030654635.1 Pseudomonas sp. | reverse complement strand
GGTCAGCTTCCAGTTCATCCACAACAGGGAGGCGAACAGGAACACCACCGTCATGCCTTCGCGAATCACCACCTTGATCGCATCGGTGGCGGCACCAGTGACCATGGTGACGTTGAAGGTGATACGGGAAATCAGATGGCCCGAACTGTGGTTGTCAAAGTAGCGATTGGGCAGCACCAACAGCTTGTTGAACAACACCACCCGCAGGTCATGCACCAAGCCCAGCGACACCCGGGCCAGAAAGAAGTTACCCAAAAACGAGCCGATGCCCTGCCAAACCGCGATCAGTACAATCAACAGCGGCACCGCCTGCAGCAGCGGCAAGTCGGGCAGGTAGTCATTGGGTGGAAACAGGCTGGCCTCAGGATTATTCAGGCCATCGACAAAATACTTGAGGATGTAGGCGAGCATCGGCTGGGTCGAGGCAAAAATCAGAAAACCGACAATGCTCAGCAGAAACAAACCAATATAAGGCCGCACATAGGTCAGCAAGCGCAGATAAATCGCCAGCGTGGTAGGGGCTTGAGGCTCAAGACTGCTCATGGGAATCCGCAACTAAAATTGGACGGCGATAATATCACAAGGTCTTTTGCCTGCACCGCAGAGGTCCATTCTGGGCGTTTTTAGCAACGTAGTCGGGTAAGATGGCCGGCAATAATTTGAGGAGCCGGCATGCAAGCACTTGATCACAACGCCTACCTGGCACTGCGCGACGGTGCGCAGGTGCTGGAAGCCGACCGTTTTGGTGACAAGGTGCTGCACCTGCGCAATGGCAATTTTCTTAAACTGTTTCGGCGCAAGCGGCTGCTGACCTCGGCGGCGCTGTTCCCCTACGCGCAACGCTTTGCCGTCAACGCCAGCGCCCTGCAACAACGCGGCGTGCCCTGCCCGCAAGTGTTAGCTGTGTACCGGATCAAGAGCATCCAGCGCGATGCGGTTTACTACGCACCACTGCCGGGACTTACCCTGCGCCAGTTGTTCGGCAAACCCGAACTGGCGACAAGTTTGCGCACGCAACTGGGCGAGTTTGTCGCGCAGCTACATGCCAGCGGCGTGTACTTTCGCTCGCTGCACCTGGGCAATATCGTCTTAACCCCGGACAACCGCTTAGGCCTGATCGACATCGCCGACCTTAAATGCCAAGGCCGCGCCTTGAGCACACAAAAGCGCCTGCGCAACTTTCAGCATATGTTGCGCTGCGAGCCTGACCAGCACTGGTTGCTGGCGGAAAACCCGGCCGTTTTCTTACAGTCATACCTCACCAGCAGCCACCTAAACATGGATGTATCAGCCCTACAGCAAAAGCTGACCCGCACCGGAAGCGCCACACGATGAGCATCGCCCTGTCCCTCGAAAAAGCCCAAACCCGTAGCCGACAAGTATCCAACTGGCTGATTTGCTACTGCCTGCCCTTCGGCTGGCTGGCCTTACTCACCGGCATGTTCTGGATCGGCGAGCGCTCCTATTATCACAAGCTGTTTTACGCCACCCTGGCGCTGCCAACGCTGGTTGCTGTCGCGCTGCAGCCCAGCCAATTAAAGCTGTTATTACAGCACCCCTTGATCAGACTGTTTTTGCTGTTTTCCGCTTACATCCTGCTGTCGGTGTTGTGGGCCGGCACCGATGAAACGCCGCTCTCCACGTTCAAGCGGCCGTTGTACTTGCTGATGCTGCTGTTTGCCACCTGCCTGATCAGCCTTAAACAGCCCGGCAAACTGGAGCGCATGACGCAAACTGCCGCCGTTATCGCCGTGCTTTTCGCCGGCCTGTCGCTAGGCTACTTCTTCTATGAAGGTGCCAGCGGCCGCTTCAGCGGTTATGGCGCACTTTACAACCCGCTGCTCAGCGCCCATGTGTTTGGTTTTTTCTGCGCCTACTGGCTGAGCCGCTGGTACCTAGATGACAAGCTCACCCCCCTGTTACCGCTGGTGGCGCTGGCGGTGTTGTGGGCGCTGCTGATTTTCACCGGCTCACGCACGCCGCTGCTGGCGCTTAGCGCGTGCATCCTGTGGCTGGCGATTTGCCAATGGAAGCCACGCATCCTGCTGGTGATTGCCGCCGCAGTTGGCCTGGCACTTACCGTGAAAGCACTGCTGAGCATGGCGGCGCCACTGGAACTGCAAGCCGATGATTTGCTCGCCCGCGGCATGTCCTTTCGCCCGGCGATCTGGCAAGAGGCACTGCGCCAATTGCAAGACAATCTGTGGCTGGGACTGGGCTATACCCACCCGCAAGTCTTCCCCGTTGCAGGGCACCCTATCGACCTGGCCGACACCCATAACATTGAGCTTTCCGTACTGTTCTGCGGCGGCATCCTGGGCCTAGCGCTCTGGCTGCTGATGTACGCCTACGCCATGCTCTACGCTTGGCAACGGCGCCAGCAGCCCGCAGTACTGATCGCCTCGACCCTGGTGGTGTTCGGCTTTTTCGCCGGCCTGACCGAGGGCAGCGCGTTTTTTTCCAGACCGAAAGAGCAATGGTTTTTGATCTGGATTCCGCTGGCGCTGCTGGCGGCGACCCGATTCAACCGCACGTTATCCGCAGAGACAGCCCATGGGCCTACTAAAGAAGCTTGAGCAGCGACTGCGCAAAGCCTGGAAGCGCTGGCGCGGCAAGCCTGAGTTACCGCGTTTCTACCGCTCCCAGGAGCGCTTTCGCAAACGCTACCCAAACTATCACGTGGGTTTGGGCACCTATGGCATTCCCGTGGTTCACGACTGGAATGAAGGCACCACGCTGCGGATCGGTAGCTATTGCTCAATC